>NZ_JBBVMF010000018.1:0-110152 GCF_038150125.1 Rhodohalobacter sp. 8-1
CCGAAGGGCTTGATCCCAACCAATTAGGCATCGGATTCACCTAAAATAACGGGGTAACTTCTCTACGGTAACTCTTGATCCCGGCAACTACCTGTGGGTTGCAGAGCAGCCGATTGCTGACAAAGCTATGGAAGAATTTACAGTGGAATCGGACGCAGTAAATAATAGGTAGCAACGACCAAATAAAGCCTGCCCTATATGGTGACGGTTCAACTGTATAAATACTGGGGGCAGGCAGTAGTTTCTTCAACTCATCTTAAATTGCTGAACGTATTAAGCGATACAGCTAATTGATCGATCATTATCCGTCAAGACCTTTCGCAACAATTTTTATATCTTTCATAGATGAACTTCAAATTTTATAAATTCATCCATGTACAGCGATAACGACCTTAACCTTGCCAAACAACTTCTCACTCACAGCGTGGAGCTTGAAGAAGGCCAGAATATTATGATACAATGCATCGGGTTAAACGCAATCGGGCTTGTCCGTGCACTCGCGAAGCTTGTAAGAGAGATAAACGGGCATCCGTTCATTAAGATTGAAGATCCGGAAACCAACCGAATGCTTTTGGAAACCGGTGATGAAGAATACTGGAAAAATCAGGCCGATGCAGATCAGCTGCCGCTGATGAAAAAGATGGATGCTTTTATTGGCATTCGCGCATCAGAAAATATCTTCGAGAATTCCAGCGTCAGCAAACAGGCAAATAAAGCATACTCCGAGTTTTTTGTGAACCCGGTTCATTTTCAGCAGCGGGTCAACCACACCAACTGGGCGGTATTGCGGTATCCATCTGCCGCGTTTGCCATGAACGCCAAAATGTCGACCGAACGGTTTCGTCAGTTTTATTACGACGCGTGCCTGTTTGACTACAACAAGCTCAAGGAGGCGATGCTGCCGCTAGAAAAACGACTCTATGAAACGGACAAAATTCAGCTGAAAAGCGATGACACGGACATCGAATTTTCCGTAAAAGGCCAGGACTGGATTCCATGTTACGGGAAGCGGAATATTCCGGATGGCGAGCTCTTTTCTTCTCCTATTCTCGATTCTGTGAACGGACACATCACCTACGCTCCATCTGTGTACCAGGGCAAACCGTTTGAGTTCGTGAAGCTGGTAGTCGAAAACGGCGTGGTTAAAGATTTTGATTCCTCGAATAATGACGCCCTTGAAGAGATCCTGGATACAGATGAAGGCGCGCGGCGATTCGGTGAGTTCAGCTTTGGGTTAAACCCTATCATTAAAGAGCCGATGTATGATATTCTGTTTGATGAGAAAATTACAGGGTCAAACCATCTTACGCTGGGTAATGATTACGAGATTGCCCCAAATGGAAACGAAAGCGCCATCCACTGGGACCTGGTCTGCATCGGGGCCAATGTGTACCTGGATGGAGAGCTTATTCGCAATGGCCGTTTGTTTGCCACAGAAGATTTAATGGGGTTGAATCCTGAAGAATTGCTTGAAGTGTAGCAGCATTTGGGATCTGACTGTTACTTTTTCTTGCAAATTTAATCTCGCTCTGTTCTATAAATCAGAGATACTTGTACGTTTGCGACTATAGTGCTGTCTCTCGAAAGTGTGGAGATTTGAATGATAAAAAAGAATTAAACCGGGACATCCTTGATTTTACCTTTTAAGAAAACATCCGTCTACGCCGGATTCGGTAGCATTTCCGGGCTTGTAAAATTCGAAAACAGAACACTGGAAATTGAATACCAGACGATTGACGAGATTCTCAAGTATTTCAAGTCTGAAGCCAGGCAGATAACATTTCAACTCTCTGATATAGAGTCAGTCGACATTAAAAAAGGATGGTTCAGCTACAAGCTTTTTATCGATTTAAGAAGCCTGAAGGCTATTAATCAGTTTCCGGCCGTGAAGGGTAATCGGATTACATTAAAAATTTCCAGGGCGAACCGTGAAAAACTAAAAACATTTAAGAGTTCGCTCACACTTGCCGTTTCGGAACATAAACTTCAGCAGTTTGATGATGACATGGATGAAAACGAATCGTTTAAAATAAACTATTCGTCAGATCTTGATAATAAACAGCGGTCTGAAAAAACTGATCAAAAAAATCAGGATGGCTTGCGGAATGCCCTGGAGAGATGATCTCGAATAAATAGCCAATTCCGACGACTTTAAAGAACCGTTCTTTTCTCAGACTCTGTATTTTTCCAACTCCCGCCTAACAGTCGGCCTCCAAAAAAATGAATATTCGGGGGCTATGAAATACTCATATGTCAATTGGGTTTTACCAACGGCGCCCCTTCGGAGTTCGCTAACGGGTGGATTGAACATGCACCAATCCGCCAGCCAGCCAAAGAGCAGGCTGCAATTCAAAAACCCTACATAAATATTATACTTCTGTTAGATAAAGACATCAATTTTATCGTCAAATTTTAGATTGAAACTATATTAGCCAGATAAATGGTTTAAAGGCTATTAATTTGATACATCTCCATTCCGATAGTTAGTGTAGCATTAAACATTTTAAATAATCACAACTAATTCCGCATTTATGAAAAACTCGATACAACAATTTCAAATGCTAAGTATCTTCACTTCCAGGTGGCTTGCAAGTATTCTGTTAATTTTAACGCTATCTACAGGCCTTGCCATTGCTCAAAATCAGGGTACGGTTCAGGGAACCGTTTTTGATACAGATGATAACCCCCTGCCGGGTGCCAACGTTATTCTGCAGGGAACACAGATCGGGACCTCAACCAATACCAGCGGAGAATATGAGCTCAATGCATCTCCTGGTTCTTATACGTTACAGGTTAGTTTCTTAGGTTTTCAGACTACACGCCAAAACATCACCATTGAGGCCGGACAAACACAGACCATTGATGTTACCCTTCAGAATGCAATTGTTGGAACAGATGAAGTTATCGTGCTCGGGACCCGTCGTCAGGGTCGAACCATCACTGAATCGCCGGTACCGGTAGATGTTATTTCCGCCCAGGAAGTTCAGGCTTCCGGATTCACGCAGACAACACAGATAATCCGGTCACTTGTTCCTTCGTTCAATGCCCCCGAATCGTCCATCACCGACGGTACCGACCATGTTCGGCCGGCTACGCTTCGTGGACTGGGACCTGATCAGACACTGGTTCTCATCAATGGGAAACGACGTCATACCAGTGCCATTCTGCACGTAAATGGTTCTGTAGGCCGCGGGGCGACCGGTGTTGACCTCAACGCAATTCCTGCTAATATGATTGAGCGCATCGAGGTTCTTCGTGATGGTGCAGCTGCTCAATACGGTTCAGATGCCATTGCCGGCGTTATAAATATTGTTTTGAAAGAGACAACCGGCCTGGATGCATCCTTTTCATACGGCCAGAATGTAAGTGAAGAAGAACGTGGATATGCCCCGAACCAGGCACTTCACCCCGGTGGTGAAACTGCAAGTTTCCAGGAATCCCCGTATTATCGCGGACAGGAAGACGTGTGGCGGTTGGATCGAAAAACGGTAAATCTGCATTTGGGTTACGGTTTCGAACTTCCCAATAACGGCCAGCTATATGTTGCAGGACAATATCGCGACAACGGCTGGAGTAACCGCTCCGGGTTGGATCCGCGGCCAAACTATCCTGCGCTGAATGACGGATCGCCTGATCCCAGAGAAGAAACATTTAACCGCAACAACCATCGTTTTGGGTCGGGTGACCTGCTCGATGTCAGCGGATTTTTCAATGGCCATATAGAAGTTGGTGACAATGCAGAGGTATACGCATTCGGGGGCGTTAGTTTCAGGGAAGGTGAATCCGGTGGATTCTATCGTCGTGCTCTGGATTCGAGAAACGTGCCTGCCTACTACCCTGATGGATTTCTCCCAAAGATTACCTCGGATGTGTACGATGGATCAATCGGTACCGGGATCAAAGGAAGAACAAACTCCTGGAATTATGATCTGAGCCACACCTACGGGCACAACTCACTAAATTTTGGCGTAACCAATTCAGTTAATACCTCTATTGGTATCGGCAGCCCTACAACATTCGATGCAGGGACATTGGCTTTTGATCAGTCTACTACAAATCTCGACCTGGTTCGTGCTGTGGATATTGGCACGGCTGAGCCACTCAGCATGGCAATGGGTGCAGAGTACCGGTTTGAGCTCTATCGCCTTATGAGCGGAGAGGCAGCATCATATGCAGATGGAGGCTCGGGCGGCGCTCCGGGAGCCCAGGTATTTCCCGGCTTTTCGCCCAGGAATGAGCAGAATGAAAAGAGATTCAGTGTAGCCGCATATACAGATCTTGAAACAAATATTACCGAAGGATGGCTGCTTGGCGTTGCCGGTCGGTTTGAAAGCTACAGCGATTTTGGCAATACCCTCACCGGAAAAGTATCGACAAGGTTTGAAATTGTTGACGGCCTGGCTGTACGTGGTGCCGCCAGTACCGGATTTAGAGCACCTTCACTCGCCCAATCCTACTTCTCCTCTATCGCAACAGTATTTATTGACAGCGAACCATTTGAAGTAGGTACCTTTCCGGTAACCTCACCTGCTGCCCGGGCCCTGGGAGCAGAAGACCTGGAAGCGGAAATGTCTGTCAATTTAAGCGCCGGCGCTACATTTGAACGCGGCAATTTCTCCTTAACCGCTGATGTGTACAACATCAAAATAGATGACCGCGTGGTCTTTACTGAAAACTTTACCGGACCCGACATTGCCAATTTCCTTCAGAACAGAGGAATTAACGCCACAGGTGGCCGATTCTTCACCAATGCCGTAAATTCGGAAACCAAAGGAATTGATTTGATTGCCCGCTATGGCATAAATCTGGCGAATGACTCACAGTTTCGGATTACTGCCGGTGCCAACTTCAATGAAACTGAGATCACAAACAAAAATGAGATAGATACACCTGAAAATCTCCAGGATCTTACCGATACCCCGCTGTTCGGCCGCGTTGAAATCGGCCGGTATGAGGTTGGACAGCCTAAAAGTAACATCAACGTAATGGCCAATTACAATACAGGCCCTTTCGGAATTATGCTTCGCGGTGTAAGATATGGAGAATTTACGTCAATCGATTCAAGCGGACCTGATGAAGATCAAACTTACGGCTCGGTATTTACCACTGACCTCGAGCTCAATTACAACATCAGCGATGGCGTGCGCTTGGCCCTTGGCGGTAATAATATTTTTGATGTCTACCCGGATAAAACATTTCAAACCAATAGCTTTAACGGTATCTTTCAATACTCCAGCTTTTCTCCCTCTGGTTTCGAAGGCCGTTACCTTTACACAAGGGTGTCCATAAACATTTGACCACTGACTATTTAACAATATAAAAAGCCCCGCTGATGAATTTCGGCGGGGCTTTTTTATTTACCCTGTATTCAAGGATGAGATTTTCCATTTCCAAAAGTGCAAAGTTGAAGGGATAGGAACTATGGAGCTAAGTATATGAATATACCTCTCCTATCGGGAGGAGACAAAGCTCAAAGCGTTTAGCGCGAGTTCAGAGGTGGGTTGATGAGACCCATGAATAGCTCCGTGGCACGAAACCCACCCCTGACCAGCAAAAGTCTCGCGTTGCGATCGTTTGCTTGCCTGTCCCCTCCGGCGGAGGGGTAGTATAAACCTCTCCTTTCGGGAGGAGACAGCCTTCAAAGCGACTGCCAAAGGCAGAGCAGCGACGAGGCAGAGGTGGGTTTATGGGGACGGAAATTGCTCCATGTCACAAAACCCAAAAACCAACGCTGTCAGATCCGGTCGGTGTTTACAGGTTTCATTCAAATAAACCTCCAAGGTTTCTAAAACCTTGGAGGTTTAACTTTTGTATTGGATCCAACAGTTCAACGTGAACGAAGTTCACACTCAACAATTCCACAACGTTTTACCCCGACCACGCCTCTACATCGTCAAAGACTTCCGCAAACTCGAGCCTGTTTCCATCCTTGCTTACCGTAGCTTCGTATGTGATCGCCTCACTCTCATCTTCACGTTCAATCAGCTGTTTGGCAAGCTGGTTTACGATCTGGGTTTGGATCACCCGCTTCAGTGGCCGTGCACCATACACAGGGTCATACCCTCTGACAGCAAGCCAGTCTTTCACGGTGTCCGACACATGGAGTGACACATTGTTTCTTTCGAGCATTGAATCAATTCGTCGGAGCTGAATATCTACAATCTCGCGAATGTGGGTTCTATCCAGCGGATGAAAGACGACTACATCATCAATCCTGTTCAGAAACTCAGGCCTGATAGTTTTTCGAAGCTGATCCATCAGCTTATTCTGAAGCTCCAGGTAGGTTGTCTCATCCATCTCGCCTTCAGATTTTTCAATCTCTTCGGAGATCAGGTGCGACCCGATGTTACTGGTCATAATCACAATGGTGTTGGTGAAATCTACCGTCACGCCTTTGTTGTCGGTCAGACGACCATCATCCAGAACCTGCAGCAAGATGTTGAATACATCACCATGAGCCTTCTCGATCTCATCAAGCAGCACCACTGAGTAAGGTTTTCTGCGGACGGCTTCCGTCAGCTGGCCGCCCTCTTCATAGCCTACATATCCGGGAGGCGACCCCACCAGCCGGCTCACGCTGTGCTTCTCCATATATTCACTCATATCGATACGGATCATCGCATCTTCATCATCAAACAGAAATTCTGCAAGGGACCTTGCGAGCTCAGTTTTACCTACACCGGTCGATCCGAGAAACATAAACGACCCAATGGGACGCTGTTCATCCTGCAGACCGGCGCGAGAGCGGCGAACTGCATCAGACACTGCCTCAATGGCCTGGTTCTGACCAATCACCCGTTTGTGAAGTTCATCCTCAAGTTTTAGCAGTTTTTGCCGTTCGCTTGAAAGCATTTTCGTGACCGGAATACCGGTCCAGCGCGATACAATATCGGCTATCTCCTCGGCTTCCACCTGCTCTTTAAGCAACGACCGTCCTTCTTTTACGTCATTCAGCTGTTCCTTCGTTTTTGCAAGATCTTTTTCCAGCTGTGTGATGGTACCGTATCGCAGCTCCGCTACTTTTTCGTAATTTCCTTCGCGCTCAGCTTTGTCGGCCTGATTACGCGCGGTCTCGATCGCCTGCTTCAGCTCGCGGTTTTTCTGAATAAGGCCTTTTTCCATATCCCACTGTGCACGCATGGATTTGCGCTGCTCTTCGAGATCGGCCAGATTTTTTTCGTTGGTTTTAAGTTTTGTCTCATCTTTTTCACGTTTCAGCGCTTCCCGCTCAATTTCGAGCTGACGAATCTGCCGTTCAATGCTGTCCAGTTCCTCCGGCATAGAATCGATTTCAAGCCGTAATCGAGCTGCAGCTTCATCGATTAGGTCAATAGCTTTATCTGGCAGAAACCGATCGGAAATATAGCGGTGAGACAGTTCTGATGCGGCAACAATTGCTGAGTCGGTAATCCTAACCCCATGATGCACTTCATAGCGTTCCTGAAGTCCGCGCAATATAGACACGGTATCTTCAACACTTGGTTCCCCGACAAACACGGTCTGAAGGCGCCGCTCCAGCGCTTTATCTTTTTCAATATACTTGCGGTACTCAGCGAGGGTTGTTGCACCAATTGCGTGGAGCTCACCACGTGCAAGTGACGGCTTCAGAATGTTGGCTGCATCCATCGATCCTTCCGTAGCGCCGGCTCCCACAAGCGTGTGGATCTCATCAATAAACAAGATCATTTCACCTTCGGAATCCATCACCTCTTTCACTACCGCTTTGAGGCGTTCCTCAAACTCTCCGCGAAACTTGGTCCCTGCTACCAAAGCGCCCATATCCAGGGCAACAATCCGCTTGGTTTTCAGGCCTTCGGGCACATCACCGCGAACAATTCGAAGGGCGAGACCCTCTGCAATCGCTGTTTTACCTACGCCGGGTTCACCGATCAATACCGGGTTGTTTTTTGTGCGGCGTGATAAGATCTGCATCACACGCCGTATTTCCTGGTCACGGCCAATTACCGGGTCCAGCTTATTTTTTTCCGCAAGTTCATTCAGATCCCTCGCATACTTTTTCAGGGCCTCATAACGGCTTTCCGCATTGGGATCATCTACCGTTTGAGAACCACGGACGCTTTTCAAAACGTCTAATATTTTATCGTCCGTCACCCCATTTTTTTTCAGATACTCGCCTGTTTCTCCTTTTGATGAGGCAATACCAAGCAGAATGTGCTCGGAACTGATATACTCATCTCCGAGATCGGTTGCCCGGTTTTGCGCAGCATCAAACACAGCCTTGGAATTATTAGATAAATACTGGCCGGAAACAGATGAGCCTTTAATCACGGGAAACGATTTTATCTGCCGTTTCAGATCGTCTCTGAGTGCGGGAATAGCAACCCCTATTTTCTTAAGAATAGAATTAACAACATTCTCTGCATCATCAAGCAGAGCCATTAAAATGTGGGCCGGCTCCACAGCCTGGTTATTATTATTCTGTGCCAGGTCGATTCCGGCCTGAACAGCTTCCTGAGCCTTTATAGTGAATTTGTTGAAGTTCATAATCTCTATACTTTGTTATATTTACTCCAATAGATGCTAAAAGCGTACCAGACACCTGAATCTGACGGATTTGCAGTGAACATTACCGGATGTCAAGCCTCATGACCGAATGGCAATCTATTTAGTCAGTGTGAACAATGATTGGTGCCCGGTATGCCATAAGCTGAGGTGATTCTACCGGAAAGTTCGTGGGTTGATGACAGAATTTGTGAATAATCGCATAGAACATGTTCAGAATTTTCCAAAATTATAGGCCATTGCTTTTGCAGATCCTTTGTAACATCCCTTTGGGACTCTTCGCCATCAACTACAATGGCTCGATCCCCCAGGGGGCAGGCAGGATGACGGGCTCATTGTTTAGCATACGGGCGGCGTGGGCGCATTCGTTCTATTCAATATCGTCTTGTCGTCACGCCGCCAGGGACCCAAGCCGAATTTGTAAAAGCAACATGTTTTGTTCTATCAAATAACTGGTTTAACCCTCTGAATAACTCATCTGGCCTACTGAGACTGTACATAGGATTATTACATATAAAAATCCGATGTATAACTTCTCATAAAGTCTCATCATTAATAATTTATCAATCAGTACGCAAAGCCAATCATTTGTGTCATCTGAAAAGATAAAGAGTATGGCTTTTACAGATTCTTCATAAACCGGAAAACCACCGTTTTATTCAGAATGACCATCATTTGGCAGGAATGGAGGGCGGCGTGAAAAAATAACGAGTTAAAAAGCTACGAATGAGCCCACGCCGCCCGCTTGTTATCCCATGAGCGTGTCATCCTGATCGAGCCATTGTAGTTGATGGCGCAGAGAAGGATCTGCAAAAGCAATGGACTACTCTTTGAATTATTATTTTATCATGTTCAGAGCGATTGTTCAATGATTTTGTTTTCAACCCACAAACTCACCTATAGAACCTAAAACCAAAAAAAAAGGCGATCCTCAAATGAGAACCGCCTTTTTTTTTAGATAGTACTTATAGAGAAGCAGGGTTACTGCTTCACTAACTGCACTCAATTTGCAGCTACTTGCTGCTGACGCAGGTTATCAACAATAACCTGGAAAGCAGACCTTTTATCGTTTGCCTTAACGTAATTGCGGAGTTGCTCGCTGTTGTTTGCAAACTCGTCGTAGTCTTTCAAATAAGAAAGAGTCAGAAAAGCTTTATACCGAACAACGTGACTGTTTTTATTTTCATCGAGCGCAATTCGCGTGATCTTTTCAATCAGCTCTTCGGATGTGAATTCAGGATTCAGTGTCTTGTATGCTATCGTATTATAGAACGTAGATTCAAGAACTCCGTTTATTTCAGACTCGAGCCCGTAAAGTAAGGCTTTTTTGATCTTCTCATCTTGAGCTGCTTGTTCTACAGCTGTAGTTCGGAGTGTATCCGCAGTAACTGTATTTGCATTTACAAATTCGGCCGAGGTGAAGGAGATCACCACGATCATTAGTGTTGTGATGTTTTTTAAAATTGACTTCATGGTTCTGAGTAATATTGTTTTGATTGATAACAGTTGTGACTGTTTGTTCGTCCACAACTTACCATGACCCATGATTTTATAGCAAACATCAAGACTATTATTAATTTTACTTTCTTGTCATATTCCTGTCATAAATGCATATATTTTTATTGAAAGCACTTCCAATAATTTATCCTTAACAATGTCATAATATAGATGAAATTGATGATCCTGATAGCCCTCAAATTTTTTCCTGAAAAACCGCTTTTTCAATCATTATTTTTTGGAAGCGGTTTTCATGTTGGTTTTAATATTTTTCAAAATTTCTGACAAATGAACACATAAAATTGCGTCTATCTTTGTTTTAAAAGCGCTTTGCACCCTTGCCTGTCAGACATTATTTTAAATAAAAGAAGTAATTTCCTTCAATTTTGTGCGTCAAATATAAATCTTATGGAAAAATTATTCTCAAATATCACGCTGATACTTAAAAAGGGTGACATCGCAAATCAGGCTGATGCGGATGCCATTGTTAATGCAGCTAATGCTGAACTTACAATTGGCGGAGGAGTTGCCGGTGCCATTCATAGAAAAGGCGATCCCGAGCTAAAAGAACTGACCCGGCCACTGGCCCCAATATCACCCGGGGAGGCTGTCATCACAGAAGCTCCAAATCTGCCAAACGATTATGTGATTCACTGTCTGGGGCCGGTTTATGGAAAGGATAAGCCGTCTGATAAATTGCTTACAGATTGTTACAGAAACGCGCTACGACTTGCAGAAGAGAATGGTGTAAACACAATCGCCTTTCCCGCTATTTCTACTGGAGCATTCGGATATCCTACTGAAGCTGCTGCAAAAATAGCATTTAAAACTATCAAGGAAGAGGCAGACGGACTTTCAACTGTGAAAACAGTTCATTTTATACTGTTTGATCAGAAGGCGCTTGACATCCACAAAGATGTGCTGGAGTCAATGTAAATCTTTAGTGTTAACCTGAGTTCGATTGTAAATAGGGGCAAGAATACTCCCCTCCTGTGTAAGGAGGGGCAGGGGGTGGTAGCTTTAGGTTTCGAGCTCAAATTAGACTCAAAAAATACTGTTATTCCAGGGATGGCCAAAGCAAAACCACCCCTAAATCCCCTCCTTGAGAAAGGAGGGGACTTTTTGACCACATTCAATGAGATTAATAATCGAACTCAGGTTGTTAAGTCATATATGAAATGTCGTAAGCAACCTCCCCGCTAAAGATGCTGCCACAGCGGTACACCTACTGGACAGTGTCCGCCAACCGGCTGCTCTGACAGAGTTTGAGCATGAGAATTTGTGGTGCAGGGAGAGATATGGTATGTCTATCACTCACTATTCAAAGTTCAGGATCGAAACTGCCCAAGAGAAAAATATGCATGCTGGAGTCGAATAGACATCCCATGTCTTTGGGAAATCGATCCGACGCTTACAGAAGTCCGCAGAAATCGCGGAAATGCTCAGATCATTATTCTACAAATGTGAATTGACATGATACCAGTTAACTGTCGTAGATATCGTTTAATACCCCGGCAAGGCGAACACCCGCTTTCACAAGACGTTCTTTAACAAGGTCGTAGTTGGCGTAGCGGTATTCGTAACCGATTCGATTGTTATCCGGCAGATTATACACATCGTCCCTGTATTTCATTGACTCATAGGCCCAGTCGCGAACGGTTGCACTCTGCCACTCATTAACGGTCTCTTCGTCTATAACATCGATATTATACGAGATTTCTGTATAGCTCATCTGGCGCGAGTCAATCATTTCGCTGTCCCATACTCGGTGGAGGTTACTGTTATCGCCCATCCACTGAACGCGAACATCATTACCACCACGATCTTCTCCGGTTCCCACATGAAGCGGTTGATGAATATCGCCCACCATGTGAACAACCATTTTAAGTTTATCATGTTCTTCTTTAGGTGAAAGCCCGCCCTTTTTCAAGTCTGCAATAAGTGTTTCGAGCGCCCATAGAATATCACCATCTGGATTTTTATCCGTCTCCTCGTAGGTCATACCATCCGGAATGGTCACCCAGTGCCAGGAACCCGTGTAGTCATAGTTGTCATCAGACCGGATATCGTCCATCCAAACAGCGGCAACAGCGAGGGTTTCATCTCCTATCACCCGGTCGAGTTCGGCAGCCGTTTTATCGGTGATATGGTTCTCTGCTATATGGCCGGTGACGTAGTGGCCGATTTGGCCCCAGCGAAGATTATTGGTTTCATCATTATGTGTGTCGGGATGTGATGCAGTAAGAAAAAATGCTGACGCAAGTAATGCGGAAAGGAATAGTTTCATTGGGTTAGTTTGTCAAATTCGAATGAAGTTTGTTTTTGTTAGGGCTGATAAGATTCAAAACTTTGATCTCAGATGCTACTGCTGCGGTAAGAATTAACAGTTGGTTTATATAACGGCGATTATCAGTTTAAAGTCTTTAAACCCATTGTCGAAACCAACTATTTGTTCAGCTCGGCGAGCTCTTTAAACAATTTCTTCTCTTTGGCCGATAGTTTATCGGGGAGATTAACATTGCACCGGACGTAGTAATTTCCATTGCTGCCTTTTCCATTCATACTGGGAAGGCCTCGCCCGGAAAACTTGAAGAGTTTGCCATTATCGGTCGTTTCAGGAATATTGAGCTTCAGCTTTCCATTCAGTGTGGGTACAACCACCGTTCCGCCCAGAACAGCAGTGTATAGGTCGATATCAAAATCCTGGTAAATATCTTTTCCCCTCCGCTCAATATGCTGGGGAACATCAACATTAACTTTTAAATAAAGATCGCCCCTCGAACTGCCGAATTTTGATTTATTTCCACGACCTTTCAGCTTCAGTCGCTTTCCGTCCTCAATTCCGGCGGGAATTTTCACTTTTACGCGATCGCCATTGATACGAAACGTCTTTGTTGTGTCCGTAAATACATCTTTGAGGGGAATTGTTACGTTTGCGGCTGTATCTTCACCTGTCGTTGCAGTTTGCCTCCTTGATGTTTGCTGCTGCTGTTGAAATCCGCCGCCAAACAGCGTATCAAAAAAGCTTGAAAACGGGCTTCCGCCACCTGGTGATGCAGATCCGCGCCCTCTCCCTTGGGCCTGGCCTCCGAAAATATCATCCATATTTACGCGGGTGCGATACTGACCGCCCCCCTGCTGTTGCTGCTGCGCATACTGTGACCAATCAAATCCACCACCGGCCTGTTCATTAGCTCTTTGATATCGCTTCCAGTCGGATCCTGCCTGATCATACAGCTTACGTTTCTCAGGATCTTTAAGAACTTCGTAGGCTTCACCCACTTCTTTAAATTTATCTTCGGCTGAAGGATCGTCCGGGTTTTTATCGGGGTGATATTTAGCCGCAAGTTTTCGATAGGCCTTTTTTATTTCTTGCTGAGAGGCTGACTTATCGACGCCTAATATTTTGTAGTAATCTTTATAATCCATCACAACTGATTGATTCTTTTAGATGATAGGCGTGCAAAAGTGATGCCATATACGGGTTTACAGAAACATTGACAAAAAAAAAAGACTGACACCCACCAGGATGCCAGCCTCTAACCTCAACCAAAACAATCTCAGTTTAAAACTCAATTGCGACGAACATATTGCGTCCCTGCCTGTAAATTCTCATCAAGAGCGCATCTCCGCCGGATTCGAGGTAATTATTCATGAGGGAGTAGAACTGATTTTCATTTTCAATAACCTGGCTTCCAATCTGCATGATAACATCACCCTGGCGCAATCCCTGGCTGTATGCCCGGCTCTGCTGCTGGATGCTTGTTACAACCACGCCGTTTATTCCTTCTTCTAAGCCAAGCTGCTGCCGTATATTATCCGTCAGGTTACTCACTTCAAATCCAAGCTGCTCTGTAAGCTCATCTTCAACCTGGGGATCAACACCGGCAATGTCTTCCGGATTTCGTTCACCGAGCTCAACCGCGATTGTCATATCTTCACCATCACGATATATACCCAGATCCACTTCCGTACCGGGTTTGGATCCCGCAATAGCGATCCGGAAATCATAGAAATCTTCGACCGGGTCACCATTCAGTTCAACAACCACATCGCCAGATCTCAGGCCTGCCTCATCAGCCGGGCCACCTTGCTCCACGTCTCCGATTATAAATCCACGCGGAGACTCCATATCAAGGGCGCGGGCCATTGTTCTGTCTACTTCTCCGCCCATTTCAATACCGAGATATCCGCGGCTTACACGGCCATCCTCAATCAGGTCTTCCATTACATTTCTTACCATGTTAATGGGTATCGCAAAACCAATACCCATACTGCCCCCGGTACGGCTGGCAATAGCAGTATTAATTCCTATAAGTTCTCCATCAAGGTTGATGAGGGCACCACCTGAGTTACCCGGATTAATGGCCGCATCAGTTTGTATATAATTCTCATAGAGATTTAATCCAACAAATGACCGACCGCTTGCACTAACGATACCCTGGGATACAGTATGTGCTAAATTTTCCTGCAGTGGACTTCCGATTGCAAGCACCATTTCTCCAACCCGAATACCGTCGCTATCACCAAGCGGAATTGCAGGCAGATCCTCAACATCAACTTTCAATACAGCTACGTCACTGCCCGGGTCAGCACCAACTACTTCTGCATCATACTCATCACTATTATAAAGGCGAACAGTTATTTCATCCGCATTTTCTATCACGTGGTTATTGGTAATAATATATCCTTCACCAGAATCAACGATGACACCCGATCCAAGGCCGCTTACCTGTCGCTCTTGCTGTCCGCCCTGCGGATTTCTAAAGAAGAAATCGAACGGCGACATCTGCTGCCTTACTGTTCGTTCCGTTGTAATAGTTACAACGGTGGGATTTGTCCTATCAGCAATATTTACAATTGCGTTATTGAAATCAGCTAATGTATTAATAGGAATATCTTCAGCATTTGTTGAAGCTGATTCGTTTTGGGTAGGAGCAGTATAATCAGTTGCCTGGCCTGAGTCCTGATTCGATGCAAACTCCATTCCAAGCAGTAATGTAATTATTGCCACGGCAGCAACAATACTTTTTGTGAATCGGTCCATTGTTTTAGTTTTATTAAATTTCGGGTTTAGCTATACATTATTAAACACAAGAGTTTTAAATGAAATTCGATCTAAATTATTGTGCAGCTCCTATCGAATTATTAGTAAAAAATTGCCCGACATATCAGTAAGCGGTGTAGGGCAAACAAATAAAAATGCCGAGGCCATAGATCAATATGACCCCGGCTACTAACTAACCTGCTCTCGTGAGAGAACATTCTGTATTACTTAATTTCAATCTGCTTTTTCAGTTTTTCTTCTTTTTTGTTGATGTCAATATGCAGAACACCATCAGAATATGTGGCTTCTATTGAATCCTCATCAACATTTTCGGGAAGCTGAAATGAACGCTCAAACGTTCCGTAGTGAGTTTCTACTCTGTGGAACGTGCGTCCATCTTCCTCACTTTTATTTTTACGTTCACCACTGATAGTCAGGGCACCATTTTCAATGCCAATCTGAATATCTTCCTTTTTCATTCCGGGAATATCAACATCAATACTCAACTTATCTTCTGTTTCCGAAATGTTAATGTCAGGTGTGAAACTTGAGTTTGTTGTTGCTACCGCTTCGTTGAAAAAATCATCCATAATATCTGAAAACTGTCGTCCAGCGATATTTCTTCGAGGTCTGCTATATTTAATAAGTGTCATAACGTTTTCTCCATTAGAGTTTTTATATGTTCACTTTATACCGTTGCAATGAGCATGCCAGTACAATTTTATGACAGGCAACTGACATATTCTACATATCTTCATGAAGGAGTTACAGAGTTAATAACGAACATAACAGCTTGTCATTATACGAAAGACGCTTTGACTGAGGCTATCTGTTAAAATGACGGGCTAAACCCGGCATAGCAGCTTCTTTTCCAGGGTGCAGGGTGCAGGGTGCAGGGTGCAGGGTGCAGGGTGCAGAAAAGTTTTATCTATCTGAAAGTATCATCCAAAAAAAAGAGCAGAATTCATGTTATGATTCTGCTCTTTTTGAATATTCGGTGCCGGTACTTGATGAGTTTTTTTAACTGTTACCGTAGCTCTTGTTCCACTCTTTAGCAACAAGAAATGCCATTTCCAGGCTTTGCTCGTAATTCAATCGCGGATCGCAATATGTTTCGTAGTTGGTATCAAGGCCCTCTTCATTGAGACCGTTTGCTCCGCCCACACATTCGGTGACGTTATCACCGGTCATCTCCAGGTGAACCCCACCCAGATAGCTGCCTTCAGCCCGGTGAACGGCAAACGTAGTACGAATCTCCTCGAGGATGTCATCAAAACTACGTGTCTTCACGCTATTCTCGGTTGAAAACGTATTTCCGTGCATAGGATCGCAGCTCCATACTACAGGATGGCCTTCTTTTTTAATTGCCTTAATAAAACCGGGCATATATTCATCGACGTGATCCACACCCATCCTCGTAATCAGAACAATTTTACCGGCTTCATGTGTTGGGTTGATGGTTTCAATCAGCCGCAGCGTATCATCGAGATCAAATGGAGGACCTACTTTTATACCGATCGGGTTTTCGATTCCCTTCAGATATTCAACATGCCCGCCGTCAAGCTGCTTGGTCCTGTTACCCAGCCACACCATGTGGCCGCTGAGGTTAAACCAGCCCGGCTTCCGGGGCACCTGCCGCGTTTGCGCTGAATCATAATAAAGATTAAGTGCCTCGTGCGAGGTATAAAGATCAATTTTATGAAGTGTGGTAAATACGTTTGGCGTGATGGTTTCCATAAAGTGGATTGCCTTATGAATGGAGTTCACCATCGCCTCGTAATCTTTGTAATACTCGTTATTTTTCATGAAATCGAGCTCCCACTGCTCGGGATGCTGCAGATCAGCGAATCCTTCATCCGTTAAAGCACGCAGGAAATTCAGCGTCAAGCCCGATTTATTGTAGGCTTCGATCATCCGGGCGGGGTCAGGCTTTCGGGCCTCAGCGTTGGGCTCGTAACTATTGATAAGATCTCCGCGGTAATTCAGCATTTTCACGCCGTCAATCTCCTCATAATCACTTGACCGCGGTTTTGCGAACTGACCGGCAATACGGCCGACACGCACAACGGGCGTGCCCATCTCATGAACAAGAATAAAACTCATCTGTAGCATTACCTTCAGCAGATTCACAATCTTGGGTGATTTACACCCCTCAAAGGTCTCAGCACAGTCGCCGCCCTGAAGTAGAAATCCGTTCCCGTTTGATACATCAGCCAGCTTCTCTTTAAGCTTATCAATCTCCCAGGATGTAATAAGCGGCGGAAGATTTTGCAACTCGCGATAGCGTCGCTGCAGTTCAGCTGTGTTTGGATATGGGGGGAGTTGCTTGATCGGCTTTTCATTCCATGATAGTGGGTGCCACTCCATTTCTGATGCTGCCGGTGGTGCCGGGATGGGATTAACGTTTTTTGGCTCTGTGCTCATGAATCGGTGTATGATATAAATTGTAAATAGCCTTTAATATACGAATCTATGCCGTAAGAAGTATAATTTTCATCCACTCAGTCACCGAAAACCGTTTTAGTAGCAAAACTCTGTCAGATCTGTGATGTAAACAAATTGATTCTGATTTTAAAAACTCCCAAAATCTGAGCTTCTGCATTTAGTAACCAAACGGTAACCACGAAAAATTAAATTAAAGTTTTGACTTACCCACAGCGATCAACATAGATCCTTATAAAGGATCACTTCAGCCATGCAAAAAATGTCATCATAATTAAAAAATCGTGCTTTTACAGATCCTTCTTATTGCCCCGGAATAAACGGGGCGTATGTCAGGATGACCAGCTTATTGATTGGAGCATGGGCGGCGTGAATACGATATATATTCTCATTCCTAACACACTATCACGCCGCCTTCTATTCCAATAGGATTAATGTCATTGTGCCTGTCCCTAACTTGGGGAATCAAAACGGTGGATTTCCGTTTTGAGAAGAATTTGTATAAGCATTGCGTATTGAACTATCCATGATTGTTACCCAGTGGGTTTACCGTAGAACCAAATAAGGCAACAGCTCAAAACTAAAAACTCATAACTATTTCCCGAACTCTTCCGCCCTGTGTTTACGTTACTAATTTCGTATCTTTAAAGGCTGTAAATTACATTTAACCCCATTCTATTTTGCATACAAATATTGTCATTCGCGGTGCCCGCGAGCACAATCTCAAAAATATCGACATTAATATTCCCCGAGAACAGCTGGTTGTTTTTACCGGACTTTCCGGATCAGGAAAATCATCTCTCGCATTCGACACGATTTATGCTGAAGGCCAGCGCCGGTTCCTGGAGTCGCTTTCCGCCTATGCCCGGCAGTTTATGGGGATGATGGAGCGGCCCGAAGTTGACTTCATCGACGGACTTTCACCGGTGATCTCCATTGACCAGAAGACAACTAACCGCAACCCGCGGTCTACCGTAGGGACTGTCACCGAAATTTACGATTTCCTGAGACTGCTGTACGCGCGGGTTGCCATTCCGTATTCGTATAAATCGGGCAACAAGATGGAGAAGCAGACCTCCGACCAGATTGTGGCCGCTATCATGGATATTGAGTCCGGAACAAAAGCTTACTGCCTTGCGCCTGTTGTACGTGGACGAAAAGGCCATTACCGCGAGCTGTTTGAGCAGATGCAGAAGCAGGGATTCGTGAAAGCGCGCGTGGATGGTGAACTGATTGACCTCGAGGGCGAAATAAAACTCGACCGCTATAAAACGCACAATATTGAAGTAGTGATCGACCGGTTTGTGATCAGCCAGAAAAGCGAGAAGCGTATTTCTGAAAGCGTGCATATGGCGCTGGAAATGGCGGATGGTAACCTGGTCCTCGGTATTCAAAAAGATAGTGAAATTTACGATAAAGTCTTTTCAAAGAATCTTTATGATCCGGAAAGCGGACTATCATATGAAGACCCTGCCCCGAATCTTTTTTCATTTAATTCACCTTATGGTGCATGCAAAAAATGTAACGGCCTTGGTTATCAATATGACGTAAGCCGGCATCTCGTCATTCCAAACCCTGATGAATCAATTAACGACGGCGGGCTGCGCTTTTTCGGCAAGCCACGCGATATATTTGTGTTTAAGCAGATTAAAGCCGTGCTCGACACGCTGAATCTCGACTTCGATACGCCATTGAAGGAGTTCCCTGAAGAAGCGATGGATATTTTGTTTGATGGGGCCGGTGATCAAAAGTTTGATGTCAGCTACGACTTTAAAAACAGTAACGTTACCTACAAACATAAGTTTGCCGGCATCAAGTCGATTATTAATGATCAGTATGAGGATAGCAAATCCAACAAACAGCGAGATAAAGCCAAAGCGTACCTGTCGAAAGTTACGTGCAGCAGGTGCGGCGGCGGGCGTCTGAACAAAGAAGCCCTCTCTTACAAAATTGACGGGCATACCATCCAGGACCTGGTTGAGCAGGATATTCGTGCTCTGCGACATACCATTGGTAATTTATCACTGACCGAACGGCAGCGAAAAATTGGTCAGCAGGTACTCAAGGAAGTGATCGACCGGATTGATTTCTTGCTGAACGTGGGCCTCGATTATCTCACGCTGAACCGCGAAGCCCAGACTCTTAGCGGCGGAGAAGCACAACGCATTCGGCTGGCAACTCAAATCGGAACTCAGCTCGTGGGCGTGCTTTACATACTTGATGAACCCAGCATTGGGCTGCATCAGCGCGATAACATAAAACTGATAAAATCTCTCGAAACGCTGCGAGATCTTGGCAACTCTGTGATTGTAGTTGAGCACGATCGTGAAACAATTGAACATGCCGATTACGTGGTGGATCTCGGCCCGGGCGCGGGAACCGAGGGCGGATATATCGTTACTGAAGGCACACCCGACGAACTCGACCCTGAGGCACTGACCACAAAATTTTTGAACGATGAAGAGTCGATTCCCTATCCTGATAAACGCCGCAAAGGAACCGGAAAATCGATCCGGCTACATGAAGCATCAGGCCATAACCTGCAAGATGTTGACCTGGATGTACCTCTTGGTAAATTTATTTGTGTTACCGGCGTGAGCGGAAGCGGAAAGAGTTCGCTCATCAATCAAACGCTGGTTCCCATTTTATCGACCACATTTTATAATTCGAAAGCGGTGCCTCTGCCCTACCAAAATATTGAGGGGCTCGATCTTGTAGACAAGGTAATCTCGATTGATCAAAGCCCTATCGGGCGTACGCCGCGGTCCAATCCCGGCACATATACAAAAGTCTTCGATCACATCCGGTCGCTGTTTGCTGAACTGCCTGAATCAAAAATAAGAGGCTACGACCAGGGACGGTTTTCATTTAATGTGAAAGGCGGTCGCTGCGAAACATGTAAGGGCGATGGTGTTCGAAAAATTGAGATGAACTTCCTGCCGGATGTCTATGTGGATTGCGAAGAGTGCAACGGCAAACGATACAATCGCGAAACGCTCGAAATTCATTACAAAGGGAAAAATATCTCCGATGTACTGAAAATGCCCGTAAGTGAAGCGGCTGAGTTTTTTGATTCAGTTCCGGCCATCAAACGAAAACTGACAACCCTGAACTCCGTGGGACTTGGGTATCTCACGCTGGGTCAGTCGAGCACCACGGTGAGCGGCGGTGAGGCTCAGCGGATTAAACTGTCGCGGGAACTATCAAAAATAGGGACCGGAGACACGGTTTACATTATGGATGAACCCACGACCGGTCTCCATTTCCAGGACGTGCGGATGCTGGTTGATGTGATCCAAAAACTGGTAGAAAAAGGAAACACGGTGATCGTCATTGAACACAATCTTGATCTGATAAAGGCGGCTGACTGGGTGATTGATCTCGGCCCTGAAGGCGGAAACGCTGGCGGGCAAATTATTGCGGAGGGGACTCCCGAAGACGTGGCAGCCAGTGAAGAAAGCTATACCGGGCGATTTCTTAAGCAGGAATTTGAACGGGAAAGGAAGCTTGTTGAAAAATAGATATAATTCCCGAAATATTTGTTTGCCTGCACACGGCAATCTGCCTATTTTGCGGAACTAATGACAAGTAGACTATCACATATCTTTCGAAGCTGTACTGTAGCACTTCTGATCGCAGGATTTGCCGCGCACATTGCGGTTCCATTCTTTGGCGATGTACAGAAAAATGCGTTCACGCAGTGGCTCGATCACAAAGTTGTTGCCGGCGGTAACGATTTAAGTGATGACCTGCGCGATCGTATCCGGGAACTTCCAAAAGAAGCCGGAAACTTCTGGATGCTGGTTCAGGATGCATCAAAACTCATTTCTGAACATGAGGAGAATTTCCAGATTGCTCCATTTACATCACACCAGCAGCACGACCAGGTAACAAACTGGCTCATTGGTCAGTGGAGCACATACAAGCATCAGCAGAATAACGCTAATGCTGTACTCCCAAAGATTTTTGCCCCGGTTCATAAGTGGCTGACGCAAATAACACCGTTTCACGCGTCACTTTCCGAGCCGGTTACTGCCAAAATACCAAACGTGAGAAGTGCCTTGCAGTCGGCACCCGTCGTCATACTTTCACTTTTCTCCCCTCCCTCCAGCGGTATCAGCATAAACGCGCCGTAGATACGTTTTTCTCCCCCTTTTTTACTAATTACGGGTGACGTATGCCCGTCAACATTTCTATAAAGCTATAAACCTTCTTTATTTACATTATGAAAAAGCAAAACAACGGATTTAAAATCGGATGTATCGTCGTGTTTCTCGCGATGACCATTTACTATCTGTTCCCGACCATTCAATGGAACCTGGAACAGCGTCATATTAACAATATGCCGGAAGCAGAACAGATACAGTATTTAGAAGAGAACAGAGAACGACTGCAAAGCCTTCAGGAAAATTCCCTCTCTCTTGGCCTCGACCTTCAGGGCGGAATGTACGTAACGCTTGAAGTTGGTGTTGCCCAGCTGGTACTTGAACTGGCCGGTGATTTCGCTGATGAGACCCTTCGTGATATCATTAACACCGCACAGCAACGAGCGGTTAATCAGGGTACGGATTTCATCACGGAATTTGTCGCGGAGTTTGAAAGCCGCGATCCCAATGCAATGCTCAGTCGCTACTACCGGTCTGATGCAGAAAATATTACGCGCCGTTCAACAAACGAGGAAGTTGAAGCTTATCTTCGCGGACAAGTTGGCAGCGCAGTTGACCGGGCGATGGAAATTGTGCGTTCACGGGTTGACCGCTACGGCGTAACGGAACCTTCCATCCTGCAGCAGGGTAACAGCCGGCTTGTGGTTGAACTTCCCGGCGTAGATGACGAAGAGCGTGTTCGTAACCTGTTGAGAGGAACGGCACGGCTTGAATTCCGCCTCACACCTAATGCGGAAGACATGAACAACGCAAGGCGCCAGATTATAAACTATTTTCAAAACAATCCAAGTCAGGAAGCCGACACATTAGCCGCAGAAGATACCGTTGCCACGCAGCAGACCGACGGCAACCCGCTGCTTGAAGTATTAAATCCACAGCCACAAAACCAGTATGTGTTTGGGTATGCAGCAGGTCCTGATACAGCAAGAGTAAATGACTTGATTGCCCGTGAAGAAGTCCAGAACATGATCCCGAGAAATGCCGAACTGATGTGGGGCGCCCAGCCATTTGCTTCAAGTAACGGACTCGAACTGTTTGAACTCATTCCAGTTCGAACTCAGGTCGAAATGACCGGTGATGTGATTTCAGAAGCAAGTGTTGAATTCGATCCCAACACCAATGAGCCGCAGGTTTCCATGACGATGGATTCCGAAGGTGCCCGCCGGTGGGCGCGAATTACGGGAGCTAATATTGGTCGGCCGGTTGCTATTGTTCTCGACGGATATGTGTACTCATATCCCAACGTAATTACGAAAATTAATAACGGCCGATCGTCTATTACAGGCCTCTCCGGGCTCCAGGAAGCGGAAGATCTTGTGAATATTCTTCTGTCGGGTGCACTGCCCGCTCCTCTTGACATTATCGAGGAACGTACCGTTGGAGCTTCTCTGGGTGAAGAATCCATCCAGGCCGGTTTTTATTCCGTCTTATTTGGATTAGTCGCCGTGGCCATCTTCATGATCGCCTACTATCACGCCGGGGGTGGAATTGCTGACCTGGCACTGATACTCAACATCATATTTATCCTGGGAATTCTGGCCGCGTTCAACGCCACTTTAACACTTCCGGGAATTGCGGGTATTGTGTTAACCATCGGTATGGCGGTGGATGCTAACGTGCTCATTTTCGACAGGATTCGTGAAGAGCTGCGTGCCGGTAAAACGCTCCGGGCAGCCATCGATAACGGGTATTCAAATGCGATGAGCGCTATTGTGGATGCTAACGTTACAACATTCTTTGTTGCTGTGATTTTGTTCAGCTTCGGTGTAGGGCCCATCAAGGGTTTTGCTATTACGCTGATGGCCGGTATTGCATCGTCCCTCTTTAGCGCAATTGTGATTACCCGCGTAGTTGTAGACTACCTCACTCGCGAAAAAACATCCACCGTTAGCTTTGGATAAGCTGAACCACCCATCAAAAATTTTCAACACTATTAACACAGGTATTTATTATGAAATGGTTTGAATCACCAACGTACGATTTTATTAAAGGCCAACAGATCATGTATGTGGTTTCCGGCATCCTTTTTATCGGCTCAATTATCGCCGTACTCACCATGGGACTAAACTACGGCATTGATTTCAGAGGCGGGAAAGAATTTGTTTTCGACTTTGAAAATGATGTAGAAGTAACGGAGATCCGATCGGCTCTCACAGAACCCCTGGGAGCAACGCCGGAGCTGAAACTCTTTGGATCACCAAGCGAAATACTCGTGCGGACTGATGCCGAAGGAGATATTACCGTCGTCCAGAACCTGATCCTCAGCAATCTCCAGGAGCTTTACCCGGATAACCCGGTAACCGTCATCAAGACCGACCTTGTGGGTCCGCGTTTTGCTGAAGATTTAAAAATGGCGGCCATCAACTCCATACTGTTTGCCGTTGCCGTGGTATTCATCTACATCCTGATCAGGTTTAAAGGATGGTATTTTTCAGCCGGGGCCGTTGCCGCACTCATTCACGATGTAGTGATCGTCCTGGGAATTTTCACCGTCATTGAACCGCTGGTGAATTTCAACGTTACCATCGACCAGGCATTGATCGCGGCCTTCCTAACCATTGTGGGTTACTCCCTGAACGATACCGTGGTTGTATTTGACCGCATTCGGGAGAACTCTCTGATCTATAAGACAATGGAGTTTAAAGACATGATTAACAAAAGTTTGAATGACACCCTCAGCCGTACAGTCATCACTTCCCTTACAACCTTGTTTGTGGTAACCGTGCTGTTTATATTCGGCGGAGAAGTACTTAAAGGGTTTGCATTCGCTCTTGTAATTGGGGTTATTCTCGGTACCTACAGTTCGCTGTTTGTTGCCAGCTCTATTGTTGTAGAGTTACAGAAACGTGCTTCCCAGCCGAAATCATAACAACCTGAAATTATAATAGGATAAAATCATGGCTTTTAATATATCAGAAAGATATAACTGCGTAGTTATAGAGTTTAAGGGCAACGTTATGGGAGGCCCCGATGCAGTAAGTTTGAACGAAAAACTGCATGAGCTGATCGAAGAAGGCAAAAACAATATTGTGGTTGACCTCTCTAAAGTGAAGTTCATGAACTCATCCGGGCTGGGAATGCTTATTGGCGGCCTGACAACGCTAAGGAAATCCGGCGGAGATCTTCGGATCTGTAATGCAGGCGACAAAATTGAAAGCCTGCTTATCGTAACCAAGCTCATTACCGTGTTCAAACATTACAAAACCCTTGAAGAAGCGGTGGAATCGTTCGACGATTCAGAGGAGTAACAGCTTAGATAAAACTTCAACTATCTTAAAATGATAAGGAGGTGTATCTGCACCTCCTTTTTTTGGCCTATGTCTACAAATATTATCATTGGTGCCCAGTGGGGCGACGAAGGAAAAGGAAAAATCGTAGATCTTCTCAGTAAAGATTCGGATTTCGTTGTACGCTACCAGGGAGGAGCGAATGCGGGACATACTATCAAATTCGACGATAAAGAGGTTGTGCTCCACCTCATTCCCTCCGGTATTTTTAACGGTGATGCAGTCTGTATTATCGGTAACGGAGTTGTTGTTGATCCGGCCGCACTGGTTGATGAGATCAAGGGTGTGGAGAAGATTGGAACATCCCTGAAAGACCGGTTTTTCATCAGCAGTTCAGCCCATGTGATTCTTCCTTATCACAAGATTCTCGACAATGTTCGCGAAAAAAGCCGCGGCGACGATGCCATCGGTACAACAGGCCGGGGAATTGGCCCGGCGTATGTGAGTAAAGTTGCGCGGGTAGGCATCCGAATGGGAGATCTTCTTGATGACGCCCGGCTCACAGAACTCGTTCAAACCAACGTAAATGAGATCAACAAGGCGCTGAAGCACGTTCACAATGAGCCTGAAATTGATGCCGATGATATTCTCTTCAATCTCCGTCCGATTGCGTCCCAAATTGCACCCTACATTTGTAATACAACTACACTGCTTCACAAAGCGTTAGCCGACGGTAAAGATATTTTACTTGAAGGCGCCCAGGGATCGCTGCTGGATGTTGACCATGGCACCTATCCTTTCGTCACCTCTTCATCCCCCACGGCAGGCGGAGCTTGCGTAGGTAGCGGCGTACCGCCAACGGCAATTGATCACGCCATTGGTATTACCAAAGCGTATTCCACCCGTGTGGGAAATGGCCCCTACCCTACCGAGCTTCATGATGAAACAGGAAAAAAACTTCGAAAAAATGGCGCTGAATTTGGTGCCACCACAGGCCGGCCACGCCGATGTGGATGGCTCGACCTCGTAGCTCTGAAATATGCCGTTGATCTGAATGGAATGGATCAGCTCGCTTTGACAAAAATGGATGTGCTTGACGATTTCGACGAAATCAAAGTCTGTACTCACTACCTCGTTAATGGAGAGAAGACAGACGTCTACCCGGTAGAGACCGGGGCTCTCGAGAACGTTGAACCGGTTTACAAATCGTTTCCGGGTTGGAAAGCAAGCTGTCTTGAAGCATCTACTTACGATGAACTTCCGGACAACGCCAAAACTTATATCTCTTTTATTGAAGAGTATACCGGAAGCTATTGCAGTATTATTTCCACGGGGCCCGGACGAACTCAAACAATTGTCCGATAGTTAGTGCAATATCAATGCTAATCTTTTGGTTGAAAAATTAGCATTGATTCTCTCCCCTCCTTTTCAAGGAGGGGCTGGGGGTGGTTAGATCGCATCTTTTCTCTAATTATGATTATGGATTTGAATTTTGAGTTCCTGTACCCCTCCTTAAAAAGGAAGGGATTTTCACAAAACTACCGGTAAATTACACAAGAAAATGAGCAGTGCCGACACTTTTTCAATCCGTTATGAATTCATAGCTGAAACTGTGTCGGATGCAGAGCAGACCGCATCTGACGTTGCTCTCGAACAGACAGTTGAACTTCCGTTTGGTGCCGTAGCCCCGGAATTTCAGCAGTTTATTGGCACACCTTCGGAATGCAGCCAAGAGTCTGACGCGCGATGGAGCTGCACGATAGAGTACAAAACCGACGTTGCCGGGAATGACATCCTCCAGTTTCTGAACGTCATGTTTGGAAATGTTTCCATCAAACCTGGTGTGAAAATTACTGATTTTAATCCGGGTGCCCTTGCACCACTATTCCCCGGTCCGCAATTCGGCATTGACGGCATTCGTAAGCTGGCTGGAGCCACCGGTCGCCCACTGAGTTGCACTGCACTCAAACCTGTGGGGGCATCACAGGAGCAGCTTGCGGAAATTGCCGGTGATTGTGCCATTGGCGGAATTGATATCATCAAAGATGATCACGGTCTTGCAAATCAGTCTATGGCACCATTTGAAGATCGTGTGAAGGCATGTGTGGCGGCCATTCGTAAATCTGATAAGGAAACCGGCCGCAACACACTCTACTTTCCCAATATCACAACCCGTATTGAAAACCTGCTGTCACAAGCTAAGCTGGCACGATCGTTAGGTGCCGATGGGCTGCTTATCTCCCCTCAGATTACCGGGCTGTCCGCACTTGCGTCGCTGGCTGAATCTGGCATTAATCTTCCCATCATGGCCCACCCTGCGTTTTCGGGGTCCTATACCATTAATGCAGATTCTGGCATTTCGGCCGATATCTATTTCGGAAAGCTGTGGCGTGCATTAGGAGCCGATGCTGTGATTTATCCTAATACCGGTGGACGATTTTCCTATTCACTCGATGAGTGCCTGGACATTAATGACGCCTGCAGGTCTGAGTTCGGCACCTTCCGCCCCATTTTCCCCACTCCGGGCGGTGGCATTGACCGGGAATCCGTAGGTGAATGGAAAACAAAATACGGCAATGATACAATTTTTCTGATTGGAGGTAGCCTCTATATGCATCCCGATGGGATGAAAACAGCCGTTCAGGAGTTTCAAAATTCTGTTATAGAGGGTTAGGACATCAATGTTGCGCATAGGGGACACATAAGTCTGAGAAGTTGAACCAGCCATTTAATCGTGCCGTGCAAATAATCATTCAGGCGGCGTTACACTAAACTTGCATAATTGTGAGTTGAAAACGCCGCCCATTTTAAAACGCAACACCCTGTGATGTCGAACGAAGGCACGCGCTTGTGCGGGCCGAAGTTGATACATCTCCAAATTCATAGATCCATCCCAAACAACGGCTTGTCTAAACTCCTTCCTATGGCAAGGAGATCCTTCCACTTCGGGCCAAAAGACGGCCATACGGTCCCCAACGGGGCAGGCAGGATGACACGTTGCTTTTGGGTAACGAGGCGGCGTCCAAGTTTCATAAGCTGAACCAGAATTAGTGTCGCGCCGCTGGGAATAAATCGCGCTGGCGGCATAGGTCAAATCAGTGCAAATTGAAGAGTTGGACACGCCGCTCATCATGTACTCCGACGCCATGTCGTGTCGAGCAACTCATCTTGCCAAAAACAGGACAAGACTATTCACAAGGTGATAGATTCAAAATCCCCTCTCGAGAGGGGAAAAGTTTAAGCGAAACGGCAGCGCCGGATGAGTGTAATGAAGGGGTGTGTACCGTAGTCTCGAAGAATACTCTAACGAAATTTAGGCTCCTGACCCTTTCAACACACCCCTCGGTTTTAAAATCTGCGTTCCGCAGTTTTCAATTCCATTTCCCCTCTCAAAGAGGGGATTTCACTCAAGGAAGAAATCTGTCAATGGTAGCGCAGGCTCCGTTATTTCGCGTGCTGTAGTTGAGACATCCCTAAATACATAGATCCATCTCAAAAAACGGCTTGTCTAAACTCCTTCCCATGGCAAGGAGATCCTTTCACTTCGGGCCAAAAGACGGCCCTTCGGTCCCCAACGGGGCAGGCAGGATGACACGTTACGCGTGGGTAAAGAGGCGGCGCATGCGTCTCACAAGTTGAACCAGAATAAGTATCGCGCCGCTTAGGAATAAATCGCGCTGGCGGGGTAGCACAATACAGCGCAATTCGAGGAGTTTAATACGCCGCCCTTTATGTACTTCGACGTCCTGTCATGTCGAACGAAGGCACGCGCTTTTGCGGGCCGAAGTTGAGACATCTCCAAATTCATAGATCCATCTCGAAAAACGGCTCACCTCACTCCTTCATCATTCGACATTCCTCTGTTTCATATTCGATACTCTTAATCTTCGTGTACCTTAGCGCCTTGGTGCCCTCGTGGCAATTATACTGCGTTATTCATTTGATGAGTTATATTTTTCACGATATCCTAAGAAAAAAGACATATAAGAAATGACATAAATGAAAAAACCTCCGGCCTGACGTATCAGGCGGAGGTTTTGATGAGCGGGAAACCGGATTCGAACCGGCGACCTTCTCGTTGGCAACGAGATGCTCTACCACTGAGCTATTCCCGCGGTAGATTTGTCAATTATTTTTCTGACAAGACTCTAAAGATAAAACCTTTTTAAGGATAGTTTCAACACTATTTTTTGATTTTATTAAGTACCTCTTCAGAATCTATGACTCGCTTTATTTCAGCATCTGAGGGAACAACCGGCCTGTCGCGATACCTGTCCACAATACAAATAAATCCGAGTGGCTCACCCTCATCTGCATGAAACTGGTGGATGGTTTCAGGTGAAATATAAACCACATCAAACGCACTGATTTCATTTATCTCATTGTTCAGCAGAACGTGGCCACGGCCCCGGATGACAATAACTGAGTGCGGGTGCCGATGATACTCAAGCGACGAATACCCGCCCGGCTGCATCTCAAAATAGCGGGTCTGGGCATTAAGTGCCGGATGCTCATCTGCAAGAAGTGTATAGCGATGGATGTCTTTAAAATTCTGCCCGTCTGTCTTATAATCCTTGCGTTCCACTCCAGACCATGCATAGTCAGTCTCCTTTATTACTAATGACTTACTGTTCATGAATGTATTATGTATTCGTGACTAAAATTTTCTTAAAAATTTGGATTTCTAATACTACTGATCTGTTTCCCGGCCTGGTTTCAGGAACAAAAACCCGGCCATCGAAACAAAAATTCCATTTCGGATAATCATCGACCATCCAAACGTACTGCCGAGCACCATCGACAGGAGATTTGAATCGTCCACATCCCCGAAGCATCCGCAGTCGCCCTCCATTCCGGACCCAAGCCCGTAAATGGCAAATGCGAAAAATCCGGCGTAAATAAGCGCTCCGGCCGGAATAACCCACTTCTTAAATAATCCAGTTATCAGAAAACCGCCGACCAAAACTTCGATCCAGGGTAGTGTATCTATAACAAACGATTGTAATACCGTGGGCACCCACGTGATGTAGGCCACCGTTTCGAATAGTGCTGAGTTATCCTGGATTTTCAGGTAACCGGCAACCAATAGCAGCAGCCCCAATATGATCCGGAACAGCGGTTGAATGTAGGATATAATTTTTTTCGCGTTCATAGATTTCAATATACGATCTGTTCATCAAAATATTTTGGTAGTATGTTTATTAATATGGTTTTATTCAATGCGTCATACCGCACTCCGATGCGTTATCTCCCAATCACGCACAAGCTGTACAATAAGCCTTTGGCAAGTCTTTTCACGTGCAAGAACGGAAGATCGCGGATCGTGGTCCGCGATGACTGTGGTTGGTTGATAGACTTGCATAACGTGCCATCTCGGGTCAGGCGACCCGAAACTACGTAGGAGATCGCGAATAAGCGCCCGAGATGACGGTGCATGGCTTTGAAGCTGCATATTTATCAATGCGTCATACCGTACCCCGATGCGGTATCTCCCATTCACGCGCAAGCTGTACAATAAGCTTTTGGCAAGTCTTTTCCCGTGCAAGGACAGGAAGATCGCGGATCGTAGTCCGCGATGACTGCGGTTGGTTAATAGACTTGCATAACGTGCCATCTCGGGTCAGGCGACCCGAACTACGTAGGAGATCGCAAATCAGCGACCGAGATGACGTTGAATGGCTGTGAAGCTACGAAGCTTATCAATGCGTCATACCGCACTCCAATGCGGTATCTCCTATTCACGCACAAGCTGTACAATAAGCCTTTGGCAAGTCTTTTCCCGTGCAAGGACAGGAGATCGCGGATCGTGGTCCGCGATGACTGTGGTTGGTTAATAGACTTGCATAACGTGCCGTATCGGGTCAGGCGACCCGAACTACCTAGAAGTTCGCGGATCTGGGTCCGCGATGACGGTAAAGAGATACTTTAATACGACTTGATTCGTTTACCTGATCTCTTTTATTTAGCTGAAGAATCCCTATCTTTATCGGTACTGAATTCACAGATTTGCTATCACATACCTTATGACAGATAAACCACACGATTATTGTGGAATTTTTGGCGTCTTTAACCACTCCGATGCCGCACTACTCACCTACTACGGACTCCATGCGCTACAGCATCGCGGCCAGGAATCCGCTGGAATTGTCACCTCTTACTTTGATGAGCGCAAAGGCAGGCAGGTGATGCCAATGCACAAAAATTTTGGACTTGTACTCTCTGTTTTTGATGACCACAAAATCTTCAAAAAAGAACTAAAAGGCCGAAACGCGATTGGCCATAACCGGTATTCAACATCCGGATCATCCAAGAATCCAGCGAACATTCAGCCATTTCGCGTGCATCATAAAAACGGCAATCTTGCCATCGGCCATAACGGCAACCTTACAAACGCCCGAAAACTGCGCGAGATGTTCAGAGAAGAAGGCGTTCTGTTTCAAAGCACATCAGACACGGAGCTGATCCTCCACCTGATTTCGCACAGCGATAAATCAACCCAGCTTGACCAAATCCTGGACGCTCTCCGGCAAATTGAAGGCGCCTATTGCCTTGTTATTCTCACTGATGACAAACTTATTGCAGTGCGTGACCCGAATGGATTCCGGCCGCTTGCACTCGGAACCATCGACGGATCGTACACCGTGGCAAGTGAAACGTGTGCATTTGACATTATTGGTGCTGAGTTTATCCGGGATGTAGAACCCGGCGAGGTTGTAGTGATAGACAGGGAAGCAACGGAAAGTCATCAGCCTAAATCCTATTTTCTGGAGGCAAAAGAAGGCACCACCAGCAGTCAGTGTATTTTCGAATATGTTTACTTTTCCCGGCCAGATAGTAAAATATTTGGTGAGAATGTTGATAAAATCCGGCGCAACCTGGGGAAATATCTCGCGAAAGAACATCCGCTGGAAGATGTTATTAAGTACCCCGATTCCGACAAAAAACCTATCATCATTTCTGTTCCCGATTCCAGCAATACGGCCGCCATTGGATATGCGCATGAAAATCAAAAAGCAGGATATGACTGCAAGTACGACATTGGCCTGATCCGAAATCACTACGTGGGTCGTACATTTATTTCGCCTGGCCAAAAATCTCGCGAACAGAAAGTCAGGACTAAATTCAATACGGTAAAAGGTGTTATTGAGGGCAGGTCAGTTATCATCGTAGATGATTCCATCGTGCGGGGTACAACGTCTCGCTACCTTGTTGAAATGATCCGTGAAGCCAAGCCAAAAGAGATTCATTTTCTTGTGAGCTCCCCACCCATCACGCATCCGTGCTTTTACGGCATGGATTTTCCCGATCCTGAGGAGCTCATTGCCAATAAATTCAACCGCGACAGCGTGGCCATTGCCAAAGAAATTGGGGTCGACAGCGTTCGCTACCTCTCAGCCGATGGTTTGGTTGAGGCTGTGAAGGAATCGAATGAATCAGGACTGGACTACTGCACGGCATGCTTTACGGGCAACTACCCCGTTCCCGTCGAATTCAACGTAGGGAAGGAAGAGAACGAGCTGGTGTAGTGTCATTGCTGAATTATGTTGTTTAGCTTTAATTCCGATCGTCAAACATGTATCGTCCTTAAAATCACCTCTCGCCCAGAAGGGATCCCTGCGGGAAGAGGGGAAATGGATTTGAAAATTGCGGAACGCAGGTTTTCAAGCCGAGGGGTGTGTATGAAGGGGCAGGAGCCAGAATGTGATTGCAGATTTTTTCAAGGCTCCGAGGAACACACCCCTGATTCACCTCTTCCCGTAGTTAGGGATCCCCTCGGGGCAAGAGGGGACTTTTATACTATCATCTCTGAAATAGTGTTGCCCCGCTTTTGGGAAAAATAGGAGCTACCAGAGACATGAATCTATTTTCCAATCATATACCACAAATTAGCACTACATCCGTTCATTATCGTACATTTATTTTGAAATTCACCAAGATTAAAAATCTCCATGCCATTTAAATCAGCCAAATTTATCACAGGAGCTCCCAATCTCGACGCCTGCCCTCCGCCAACGATACCGGAGTTCTGTTTTGCCGGTCGTTCAAACGTCGGAAAGTCCTCTCTGATCAATAAAGTGACCAATAAGAGACGGCTTGCCCGTACGAGTAACACGCCCGGGAAAACGCAGCAGATGAATTACTACAGTATCGATGATTCATTTTATATCGTGGATCTTCCCGGATTTGGATTTGCCAAGGTTCCCAAGAAAGAGCGCGAACGCTGGGGCAAAGATATTCAACATTACCTGCTCAACAGAGACACGCTGCAGCTTGTGTTACACCTTGTAGATTCCCGCCATCCGCCCACACAGCTTGATGAAGATTTTTTCTTTTGGATGGCATCCAACGGCCTTCCTTTTTCGGTGTTACTGACCAAGGCCGATAAGATTTCAAATAACAAGCTGGGCCAATCAAAACAGAGAGTAATCAATGTAATGCGAGATATGAATATTGAGGTCCCAGTCATCCCTTGCTCTGCGGAGACCGGACGGGGCATTGATGAAATACGCTCCTTGATTACAGAATTCATCAACCCGAAGGAAGAACAGCTACCGGGCTGACTTCTCGTTCACATAGCTGCCGGTACCTTTTGCCTCCCCTTTTTCGAACGTCAGCTTAAATTCTACTCCGGGGTCCATAGACGTATAGTAATACTCAGCATCAAGCTGTTGTGCCAGTGTATCAATCAGAACCATTCCCAGCGAGTCCTCTCCTTTACGTTCTTCAAAGTCATCCGGGAGCCCCTTACCATCATCCCGGATCTTCATGACAATATCACCCTCCTTATCATTTAAGGTAACTTGGAGAGTCCCTGAATCTCCATCATCGTAGGCGTGTTTGAGCACGTTAGTCACTACTTCGTTCACAATCAGTGAGCATGGAATAGCCTGGTTGATATTGAGTTCTACCGAGTCTAAATCGTAGGAAATACCAAGGTCAACCGATGACTGGTAAGTTTCCTTAATACTCGATATAAGTGATTTGATATCCTCATCAAACTTAAGGTTGGTAAAGCTAGACGACTTATAGAGAAGTTCGTGTATGGTTGCCATTGTTTTTATGCGGCTGGTACTGTCAAGTAATTTTTCCTGTACCTTTTTATTTCTCTCTTTAAATGCCTGAAGCTGCATCATGCCGGAAACAACCGCAAGATTATTTTTTACCCGGTGATGAATTTCCATCAGCAAGGTTTCTTTCTCTTTAACTGATTCTTCAAGTAACGAACGACTCTCCTTTTCACCCGTAATATCAAAAGCCACGCCGCCTACGAGCTTCTCATCTCCCGGCGCATCAAAAATCGGGAACAGTGAAAATTTCAGGTATTTTTTTTCACCTACAACGTTAAACTCCTTCTCGAATTCAACGCGATCGCCCGATTCAAGAACTTCTTTATCCATGGCCTTCATTTCGCTCGCCGTATCTTCATCAAAAAGGTCGTCTGCTTTTGAATCTGTCACTTGTTGGTCCCCGAGCTGATATAACTTCTTAAATGCTTCATTTACGAACATGAATGTTCCACTATCGTCCCTTATCCAGGTGGCTGACCATGCGTTATCTGCAACTTTTTTTAGAAGCTGTCTATGACGTTCTGACCTTTCTTCAGTTTCTACAAGTTCACTTATATAACAATGGCTCCAATGATAGTTTGGGGTTTCCCTTCCTCATCACGGTCTACGTAATTATTATTCATCACGTATTTGTAGGAGCCTTCGTAGGTCCGGATTCTATAAATAAGCTTCATCTTATCGCTCTCACTATCTACCGATTCGGCCACATCATGAATGACGCGGTCAAGGTCTTCCGGGTGGATCTTATCTATCCACCAGTCATAATCTACAAACCGGTCCTCATGGGGGTATCCAAGCACGGCCGTCAGCTCATCGCCCCACGCCAGGTCACCCGAATTCCATTCAAGTTCATAGATCAGGTCGGTAGAGACTTTCACCACTTTTTTAAACTTTTCTTTAAGCTCAACAACCCCCTGTTCCGCCTCCTTTTTCTCGCTGATATCACTTGCCGTCACGAACCATCTGCCGTCTTCCGTGGTAAAATTACATTGAAACCACGAAGCATTCTGTTGGTGATCGATCAATTGGAGCGGCTTTACATATCGTCCTCTGTTTTTTTCCATTGATGACATCCAAGCATCCACACTATGTCCCTCAAATGGATTAGACTTGATAATATCGGTGAAAAGCCGACCCTTCAGGTCATCAGGCTGGTATCCCAGCTCTTTCTCAACCCCAGAATTTACATCCATTATCCGACCCGAATCATGTTCGATAATAAATGTAATATCCGCTGAGTTTTTTAGAAGAAGAGAATATAAGTTCAGCTTCTCGTTTTTCTTGCTCAACCGGTTTGTTTGATCATAAAGCTCAAGAAGCGCCCTTGCTCCATCACCCAGAACCTGAAGCTGTTTCTGCTGATCGTCCGACAGATCATGGGAGGAAGAATCGGACACACATAGATATCCAACAGGTTTTCCGGAGACGCTTTTAAGAGGTGTTCCGGCATAAAATCTGATTAACTGGCGTTCCTCTTCTGATAGCTGTGATGTCACCACGGGATGATCATCCGGCTTACTGATCACCAAAATATCACGTTCATATTTAGCAGCGTCCGTAATTCTATTGACACATGATATCAGTTGCTGATCGTCGTCGCCATACGCAGCCAAGGTTTGCGGACCGGTTTCGTCCAACACGTTGATAAGCGACATTTTGGAGTCACAGATAACTGAAGCTCGTTCCAAAATGGGTTGAAGGCGAGATTGCAACTCATCTCGTGTAAATTCATCAGGGGTTAGATCCATATCCCCAATGGTATCTGATGGTGTTTTCATAAGTGATGTTCTCCCTCATCCCTTTAATGATCTTCACGGACCATAAGATGAGTATGGCTTGATGGTATAAGTGGTTCGACTTTAACATTCTCCGTTTCTAGTATACTTGAGTTTGTATTATTGAAATAACCGTCACAGGAAGCAACTCGCTGATTGTAACGTTGACTCAATAATTCAGCAAATAGCTGAAAATTCATTGTATAAAATAGAATTAAATGCATTAGTACTGAACGAGCAGAGTAGTCTTCTCTTCAATGTAAATTCTCATACCTCTCTGTCGGCAAATTTAACGACATATCTTATTTAACTATTGTCTCGAACTCTCAATATGTTATTTTAAACTCTTATCTTTGTAACCGATAATGTAGTTAATTCCAATTAAAAGCTGGCGATGTTACGTGGTTTTTAAAGAGTCCAATGTATTTAAATAACAGACCCGGGATGAATAACATTTCATATCAATAATAACCTGCTGAATAACAATACCTTGAAAGGTTTTTATCTCTGTTTTGTACTATCTGTTCCGCAATTTATCACCATGCTGGCGTGACTAAAAAACACCATCAACGGCAGATCAGCACCGATCGCTTGAGCGCCTCGACCGGTTCAGCTACTGGACCAACAGCAACATACGCGTGACGTTTACTACCTTCCGTTTTGGGCTAAGCCCGCTCATTGTTCTCATTCCCGGAATCGGTGATTTTGCCGATCTGATTCTCTCCCTATACGTTTACCGCGAAGCGCAAAAAATAAGTGCAGACAGCATGGTAAAACGTAATCAGTTGCTGCGCACTTACCTCTACGATGAACTTGGCGAAGAACCGGAGCAGACTTTCCCATGGCTGACATTCGTTTTGGCTACCCTGTTGTTTCTGTTGCTTGGATGGGTGGTTTATTGGGTGATTGGGTGATTGGGTGGTTGGGTGGTTGGGTGGTTGGCGTGTAAAACTGGAATTTGCATCATCCTGTCCTACGCCGCCAACATAAATGACTCCTGCGGCGCCACTCAATTCCTTGTTCACATTAAGTGTTTTGCGCGTCGGGTCTTTCCCACCTTTGATCTGTTATCCTGAGTCTCAAATTTGCTATAAAAAGCTTGACAACACTATTTTGAAGGTGGCAGGATAAAAATCCCCACTCGAGAGGGGAAAAGTTTAAACGAACCGGCGACGCCGGATGAGTATAACGAGGGGTGTGTTCTGGTGTCTTGAAGAATACTGTATCCAAATCCCGGCTCCTGCCCCTTCCAACACACCCCTCGGTTTGAAAATCTGCGTTTCGCAGTTTTTAATTCCATTTCCCCTCTCAAAGAGGGGATTTCATTCAAGGAATAAATCTGTCATTAGTAGCCCCTAATTTTGCCCAAAAAAAGGGCAACATCATTTGAAAAGTGACAGGGTGCGTTTTCCGATCCGGAAGTACTATGCGTTTTGCGAGTGGTGGGTAGTGTGCGGTGTTCTGGGTAAATTTAAATTTCAAAAGCACCTCATCAGATCGTGATGCATCCATTGAATAGATCTTTCATAACCCCGTCGACTGAATTCAATTCTTCTGCAGAATCAAATGCCTCGGGGACTTGCGACGCCTGCTTTCTCTTACCCCGCACTGCGCGCCAAAACAACACGGCGCTTGTACGAGGCTACCAAGCTTTCGCCCTTGCCGGGGCTTTTTTGTTACGTGCAGGCACGTAACCGGATGCACATTGACACAAACAAAATAAGAGCTCATAAAGATGTAACCGTAGATTAAAGCCCAAAAACAGCACGTTTTACAACCTGTCACTGGTAGCCGCTAATTTTGCCCAAAAAACCGGGGCAACATCATTTAAGAAGTGACAGTATTAGGTTTACTATGCAAGAGCACTATGTATATCGTGAATGGAGATGTGTGTGGCGAACCGGGTAATTATTAATCTCAAAAGTACGTACTCAGATACCGAGGAATACACGGATTAGATCTTTCGTTCCCCTTCGACGGATCCATTTATTTTGCGGAATCACTCGCCTCGGGGTGCCACTGTTATCTGCGCTACCTAACCCCACACTGCGCGCCGGCGCCAGCGGCATTCCTTTGGGACAAAACCACGGCGCTTGTCACGTAGTGATCCTTCAGGTATGGGGCTACTGAGCTGCCGTCCCTGCCGGGACTTATTGTTACGCGCAGGCGCGAAACCACGCATAACCGGATGTACATTGGCAGGGGATAATTCACGTGCATATTAAAATTAAAACATCGATTTTAGCCTAAAACAGTGCTTTTTAAAAACTTGTATTGATTTCGAAAACCACCCTCATCATTTAATAATAAGATTAGCCATGTATAAATAGATATCTTTAAAAATGATTTTTAGAAATATTTATACTATAATCGTCAATAGAAGAACTTGCGAATTCATAAGTGCTTTCCAGAATCAAAACAAGAACGAGAATGAAAGCATGAGCTATCTGATGAGCTTATCATATAAGAGGTTTCAATTTTAGAAGAATCGATTTTTCGAAATCGCTTACCAGATAATCATTACTATATTTTTCCATAGAATTTTTCGGGCCTAATCAAAGAGACCTGAGGCCATTATAGAACAAGTGATTTAAAGCAGGAAAGAATCCTGTTAATAAAAAGAGAACCCTGACTCCGGTAATTTTCAAGCGGAAAAAGGAACAGTCAACTTAAAATAATAATGGGGAGAAAAGATGAAACGACTCATATTATGTTGTGACGGTACCTGGAACAGTGCCGATCAATCCGCAAACGGGACACCTTGTCCCACAAACATTGTCCGTATCGCCTATCGGATAGCAAAACGAAAAGATGATCTCCAGCAGATTGTGTACTATAGCCAGGGAGTAGGCACGGGAAACTCTCTGGACCGGTTTACGGGTGGTGCTTTCGGCAGCGGCGTAGATGACAATATTTTTGATGCCTACCGATTTCTTGTCGCTAATTACGAACCGGAAGACCAGCTCTTTCTGTTTGGGTTCAGCCGAGGAGCCTTTACAGCCAGAAGCATCGGCGGGATGATCCGAAAATGCGGCATTCTAAAACGGGAGTATGTTGATCGATACATAGACGCCACGCTTATGTACAGGTCCGCTGAAAGCCCGAATGCACAAGGCCCGACAGAGTTCAGGCATAAATACTCAGTAAACGGAGACAAGGAAACGCCCATCCACTTCATCGGCGTGTGGGATACGGTTGGTTCACTCGGCATTCCGCTATCGGGGCTGCGAAATCTTACCAAACGGAAACATCAGTTTCATGATACAGAACTGAGCGGGTCTGTAAAAAATGCCTGCCATGCACTTGCGATAGATGAACTGCGATCTCCGTTTAAGCCAACTTTATGGCAGTATAAACCCAAAGAAGGTCAATCTATGGAGCAGATGTGGTTCTCGGGAGTACACAGTAATGTGGGCGGCGGGTATCCCGATCGTTCGCTTGCCGATATTTCACTGGATTGGATGATTCATAAGGCTGAGGATGCCGGACTGGCTTTTGATCATTCTGTTAAAACACACCACCCGCTTCAACCTTTGAATGACGGAAAAATATACAACTCAAGAAAAGGGATATATCGGGTTTTAAAATCTCACAACCGGGTTATTGGTCAATCTGAACAGAGAATCAGGAAAGAAGGGACAACGGTGCAAGGTAATGATCCAACACAGAAGATTCATCAAAGTGCACTTGACCGGTGGGATAAAGACCCCTCATATCGCCCGCCCGGACTGGCGAAGTACTTGAAAGAGGAAGGCGATGAACGGGCGAAGATAGTTTAATTAATGAAAAGCACTTAAGAATGTAAAAAATCAATGAGATATGGGTGGATCAACTAGCAAAAAAATTACCAAAACCGCCAGCATAATGATCATCCTGGTGCTCCTGATCGGGGGCGCCATCTACCTCCGCACAGTATCCAATGCAGAGAGTCTGGACAACCGGAATCTGCGCGAACTGTCTCGTATAGGTCAGGGAGTGGAAGGGCGGATAAATAACTTGCGGCGCGTCGTTAAAAATCTTGCCGGTGAGGAAGATTCAGTTTTAATCAAAAAAGCTAACCTGATACCGCATCTCAATATTGTCTCAAAAAATAATTCGCTAAGTCAGGAGATCAATAATCTTACCAGCGGCAGAACAGCTTTTAAAACAAATGTTGCGACGGATTCCCTCGAACTTTGGCATGTTCATAAATCGACAAAAAAGGACACCTTACGCGCCGCATACAGTCTTGAATCACTCCGGCCAACACTATCCTCGGAATACATGGAGACGATTTTTCTCGCCGATGAGAAGGGAGGCATCTTCATCTGGGAAACAAACCGTACCGGTGTCCGGATCCATGAGCTGGCCGCGCTGGATACCCTGCAGATCAATAAAGACCCTGAAGCAGGCGGAATCGGGAAGAGTGATATTATTCAGACATCCATTGCGGGACAGGAGTACCGGTTTTACCTGCTGCCGATTCGCATTCATATCAGCGACATTCGGCAAGACAGTGTTTCAGACACTGGCTACACAAAATGGATCCTTGGCGGATTGGTTCAGACCACCGACTATAGCCAGCAGAGCCTTTCCCTGGATCCAAATATGGCCCTGTTCCTGGGTTTCCTGGTCATCGGTGGATTTCTGATTGTGCCATTTGTGAGAATTTTTACCATGGGGCCGAAAGAGCGTCTCAAAGTGGGGAATCTTTTTTACCTGGTGTTAGCGTTGATTTTCGGAACCGGTCTGGCCGGGTTGTGGCTGGCTGATATGGTTCACTTTGCCCCCCTGAAAGAGGATGTCACAACCCAGTTAAAAGAAACAGCGGACCAAATGGCCTTGAATATTGACCGTGAGCTGATGTTTGCCATTGAAGAGCTTGAAAAGAAAACCGCCGCCCTGAATAACGATCTTTCAGATGCTGGATTGACCATTTATGATATTAAAAAAGATATTGATAAAGACTCTCTTTACTTGATGAAAGATAACATCTCTTTTGATGAATCCGGCACCTATCCTTTTTACCAGATGGTGTTTTGGTCCGATTCAGACGGGGATCAATTAGCAAAATGGACTCCCCGTGGCAACAACACACCACGGATTAATGTTAGCCAGCGGGACTATTTCAAGGCGATCCATGAAAACCGCGGGTGGGATCAGACGTTCCATACGGTCCCGGGTTCTCCCACCTGCAGCAAGATGGACGTCTCGAATCCAGGGAGCCTCCCCTATTATATTGAATCCATCCGCTCCTGGAACACTGGTGAAAATCTTGCAGCTATTTCAATTCCATGGAACTATAAAAACAGTGAAAACGAAATTAAAAAGGGCGTTGCCGCTATGACCACAAAACTGGCCTCTCTCACCACTCCGGTTCTTCCGGCGGGTGTTGGGTTTGCCATTTTTGATGCGGATGCCCAAACGCTCTTTCATAGCCGTCCCGAACGTATCCTGGACGAAAACTTTGCGGAAGAAACCGGCAACGTAGACCTGCTGCGGTCCATTCTTGCGGCAAGATCCTGCACGGAACTTGAGATGAGCTACGAAGGGCAAAATAAGCTGATGGCTATACGGCCGCTAAATGGACGCCCTCTCTATTTGGTTCTATTTAAGGATCTCGCGCTGATAGATACCGTCCGGTTTGAGGCCTGGTTTGAAGGCGGCACTCTTTTTGGACTATGGGTCTTTATGATCCTGTTATTGATTTTCTTCATCGAACGGCTGCCAAAATCGCGGATGGACTGGATGTGGCCCGATCTTGAAAATCCCGGCAAGTACACGATCTTCACCATTTACTCCTTTCCATTTATAGTGTTTTTTATAGCACAAGCACTCACAGAGGAGCACCTTCATATCCACTTTACGACACTGATCATTCCCGTTGTATATCTTAGCCTGGGACTTGTGATTCTATCACATGGAATTTCATCTGTTTCCAACAGCAATAAAATTGTGATTGGATGGACACTTTTTATCGCCTCTTTTCTATTTATTGTATTGAGTACGTTCCTGCCCGGCCTCAAAACAACTTTATTAACTGGATTCTTTTTGTTACCGCTCGGATACGATATAGCTTTATACTCCGTACTTATCGCCCCAACCGGCTACGAACTCCTGACAATCGTTTTGTCCCTTGCTGTAATCCTGATCTGGCTGAGACAACCACAGTTTCAAGATTATATTAACCGATGGACAAGGGACCTGTCAACTAGAGGTCTCTACACCGCCGCCATGGTCTCCGCCCTGCTGGTGCTCGGACTGCTCCCCGGCTACATCACCTACCGGTTCACGTTTCACGATCACAGCGAACATCTTGTGAAATATCATCAGCTGGAGCTTGCCGAATTTCTCCAAAACAGGCAGGCAAAGGTAAATGAGCTGATGCAGGATACCTGGAGATTGGAAGATGGGTGGGATCTTGTGACCCAAACACCAGCATTAACGATCCACGATACATACGATTTAGTTTATGAAAATCTCATCTTCAGAACCAAGAAACAGGAAGAACAGATTCACACGACGGAACATGAACACAATCGTGACCACTCGGAAGCCCAAGACAACTCTGAAGGAGATCTCCATGATTCTATGCACGGGCTGCTTGGGCATCAAATTCCATTCCTGACAGAGGCTTCCATCAGGATGCGTCAGCTTTCCTCACAGCAGGCCGATCGTCGCTGGATCTCTGATCATGAAACCCATCAGCTGCAACTCATGGGCAATAGCCGGGAACTCATTACCTCTCTGCTTCCCGTCCCCGGTAGCTGGCTGCATCCATGGCGATTCGCTATTCTCCTAACACTCCTTGGCGTTTTGGGCCTGATTGTATACCGGGTAAGCCGCCGGCTATTTTTTGTCCACCTCGAACATTCTGATCCCCTCACGCTCGAAGATCTGTTACCCAAACCTGGTGACTCCTGGAAATCTACAATCTTTGTTGGCACCCGCTCCATTTCGAGGCAGCCCATTTTTAACCGCAGCCCTGAGATCCACTATATCGATTTTATTGAAGACATTGACAAAGATGCAGACATCAAATACCTCCTGAACAAACCCCTCCCTGGTGATACAAAGGTTCTGTGCCTCGATCATTTCGACCATAGGATAGATGAAAAAGAGCGCAACCTTTACCTGCTTGAATGTCTCGAAAAGTACATGGCACAAAGAAAAGCTCCTCCCCTTCTGATACTTACCAGCCGGGAACTGGATGACTCATTCCTTACTGCTAATATTTCAAAGGAAAAAAAGGAGGAGATTAAGCATCGATGGGACCGGGTTCTCGGCCGTTTCTCAAAATTGATCCTCTCGGATTACGTCTCTGAAAAACCTTTTGAAACCTTTTTACAGATTAGGATCATTCAAAAAATAAACGATGACCTGGACCTGTTGTTGAATAGTTTACGCCGGTATCTCAGAAAGGATCATCAGGCAGAAAACCCGACAAACTTTAATGAATCACTTGCAGAACTGGCATTAAAAACAGAGTGGCTGAGGGATGAGCTTCAATACCTCGCCTCACCAAACTGTACATTAACCCAAAAACAGATAACCACGACAGGTGCCATTAAAAAACGATTGGAGAAAACACTTGAGAATATTAAGACTCTCGATCGCTCAATTAAAAAAGAAAGAAAGCCCACCTCGAAGCAGTGTGGGTGGCTTGATAAAGCTGAGGAAAGTGCAGGAAATATAATTGAGCAGATCGATCAAATAGTCAGGGACCCCGAAACGAAGAAACCTCTTCCGGATGAGAACCGGGCAGTAGCAACGCTTTCCCCCATTCAGTTTCTAAAAAATATGTCAATCTGGTTTTTAATCGATTCGGAAATGGAAGCCCGACGTGTCGTGTACAGGGATAAAAAAAGGATTAAAAACGTCTGTCAGACACTCGTTAAGGAGTGCGGTCATCATCAGCGATTGCAGGAAATCGGCGAACAGTTAACATACCGGCCAGACTGGCACACGCTCACCGAGGAGGAGGTCACCGACCTTGTGCGAGAGGGATCCGAAGCTCACTACAAGGCCAGATGGTCCATCCTTTCCCACGGAGAGCAGCTCGTGGCCGCACAGCTTTCAAGAGGAGCTGTGGTCAACCCGAAATCACACCAAGCCATCTCCCGCCTCTTTGCACGCGGGCTGATCAGGCGGAGCCCCGAACTGAGGCTCGATAACTCCAGTTTTTCCGATTTTGTAGAAAGTACCGTTTCTGAAGATCAGCTCCTGGGATGGGAGCATGACGGCATCCCCAGCACCTGGGAGATGATCCGCGCTCCTCTCGTTATTGCATTAATTGTTGTGGCGCTGTTCCTGTTCTGGTCACAGCGTGAATTTTTAGGAAATACAATCGCATTCCTGGGCACAATTGGCGTTGGGGCCGGGGCCATATTTAATCTGCTTTCAAAACTGGGCGGCGTAACCGGGTCGCCTGATCTTAAAAACATGGATAAATAGCTTGATTTATGAATTGGTGATTTGTGAGTTTGTGGATCAGTTTCCTGACGGATAGATTGATTGAAATTACTGCTCTTCGAGATGCTGATCGGAAATATAATTTGAAAATAGCTTCAACTAATTTTTTAATGTATGAACCTTGTTTCGAAGCTTCACTCCCTATCAAGTCTCGCCAGGATTCGATAGAGAGGATATGGGGTGGATCAGAAAGACAGTTAGCTTTAAAAATGACAGAAACAATGAACAACCTTGGCGCAGAGGCCACAAGGTATCAACTAAAACCCCATAAATTAGTGCACCAACGGTTCGATAAGAATTAAAAAAAAGTGTAAGGGTTTACTGAATTTAGGATCGTACAGGGTGAAGATGGCATTCTACACTAGCTGGGTTCAATATCCAGCCCGCTTCCGTCATGCTCGTTTAACTGCTAATCGACCCCACAAGATTCTATATTATGAATATTAAAAAAGAGATAAAACCCCTTCTGGTTGCCATCGCCTTCATAGTGATGCTGAGTATATTCGTTGATTACCTGTATCCGCTGCTGAAGCAGTGGTTGTTTTAATTGGTCTATATCATGTTTGCAATAAGATATGTCCCCTGCAAAATATCCTGTCTGATTAAAGTGATTTTTTACCTTGTAATGTGAGTGCAATTCTAAAATACAGGTCCATGAGTAGAGGGTCTCCAAAATGAGCGTTTAATTAAAACGTCATACTCAATACCATCATATTCACAACGATATAGTATTTCCTGCCCATACCAGGATAAGAGATCCCGTATCGAGCCCAGGGTGACGCCCATTTATGGAAGCTCAGCGCTGTACCTTCCTCGCTTAAGTGATTAACTTTGACAGATTTTCAATCAAACCACAGGTGATTATAAGCTCATCAGGCAATAGCTTTCCGAAAATAGTAAGACAAATTTGCCACCGCGATTACTATTAGACCGCCAACCAGCGTATAAAGCGGCCAGGCGATGGTAAGGCCGTCACCCGGGAGGAATTCCTGTAGGGCACCTTCCACCATGAAAAGAAGGGAAATGAGGCCGGTAAAAAATCCGATCATTGCATCGGCTTTGCCGGGCTTGTCAAACAGTTTGCCAAGCATGAAAATGCCCAGTAATCCACCATAGGTGTAGGAGGCTATTCCCAGGCCGAGTTCAACGATTGCGGGCTGCTCGTCGCCGCTCAGCTGCAGCCAGGTAAACAGGAATGCGGAGCCGGTGAGCATCACGCCCCAGCCAATAGTTACAAGCCGCGACACCCAGAGTTCTTTGGCATCATCCCAGGCAGAACCAAAGAGCGGTTTCAAAATATCGTATGTGGTGGATGAGGCCAGTGCATTCAGTGAGGAGCTAAGGCTGCTCATGGCTGCTGCAAACAGAGAGGCGACAATCAGACCAGCAACGCCCACCGGCATATGATCTACAATAAACATCGCGAAAATCTCATCAGTTGTTCTGAGGTCAAGTTCTGTAATTGCAGCCCCTTCATAAAACACGTAGAGCATCAGACCGATAAACAGGAACAGCCCGAACTGAAGGCTTGCCACTATACCGCTCCATATTAGCGCTTTCTGGCTTGATTTGATGTTGCCCACCGATAACAGTCGCTGTACGATCAGCTGATCGGTGCCATGAGAAGCGATCGAAAATATGGCCCCGCCAAAAATGGCAACCCAGAACACATAAGGATCGGCAATGAACTGTCCCCAGGTCAGATCGCTTCCCCAGTTGAATAGCTGAAATTTGCCGGCATCATCCAGGATAGAAAAGCCTTCGGCCAGACCGATCGGCATTTTGCCCAACATCAAAAACAGCGCGAACAAGGCACCGCCGATGTATACAAACATTTGAACCACATCCATCCAAATAACCGCCTTTATGCCTCCAAAAAACGTATAAATAAGAGTGATAACCGCTATCACGGAAATGGCCAGCACGTAGACGGCGCCATCGCCCCAGGCTTCAAATACACCGGCGAAACGGAATATGATTGCGAGAGGAATAGCCGTGGCGAACAGACGAACACCATCTGCGAGCAGACGGGTGATTATAAATGTTGAGCTTGCCGCTTTACGCATGCCGGTTCCAAATCGTTTCTCAAGAAACTGGTAGGCGGTTGTAAGCTCGCCCTGAACGTAGGCGGGCAGGAACCAGATAGCGACGATAATCCGTCCGATGATGTATCCAAAGGTGAGCTGAAGAAACGTGAGATTCCCTCCGTAAGCGACGGCAGGAATGCTAATAAATGTAAGGGTGCTCGTTTCTGTAGCGACAACCGAAAAAAGTATAGCCCACCACGGCATATCGCGGCCGCCGAGGAAATAGTCGGTCGTGGAATTTTGGGACCCGGCCGACCATATACCAAAAACAGCAACAGCCACCAGGTAAATAACAATGATGATGCCGTCCAGTAGTGTAAAACCCATAGCTCACAATCAGTTTCCGAAACGGTAAAAGAAAACGAATTTGGGGATCGATTCAAAGTAATCGCGAATAGGAATCGGTTCCTATTTTCAAGTGGGCTTATAGAAACATCTCTTTTTTCACCGCAGAGGCGCAAAGGCGCTGAGAAATTAAATGTGTAAGGTGTGTACCTATTTTGGATCATACCATTAAATGATAACTAAAATTGTCACTATGACTGAAAATGAAATAGGCACCATTGTGGTAGACTCTTCATTTGAAATATATTCATATATCGCCCCGGGACTGCTTGAGTCCGCATACCAGAAATGTCTTGCACACGAATTGGGAAACCGTGGTATTACAGTTTTGGAAGAAGTAGATCTGCCACTTCGGTATAAAGGAATAAAACTTGAATGTGGATACAGGATTGATCTGCTGGCGAATAAAAAAGTAATTGTTGAGGTAAAAACAGTTGACACGCTACTTGATATCCACAAGGCACAGCTTCTTACTTATCTGAAATTAACTGGCTGTAAACTGGGTTACCTTCTGAATTTTAAATCCACCGGAATGAAATATGGAATTAAGCGAACGGTCAACAAACTCTGATCTTTACGAGAATGTGACCCACTTTTCCCAGCGCCTTCGCAACTCTGCGGTGAAAATCTCACGAAGCTATTTTAAATACCGTAAGAACTTTTGAATGGCTATTCCCCGATGGCTAATGCTGTTTTTCTCCTCGCTGCTGAGTTCAGCAAATGTTCGATTATATTCTTCCGGAACAAATACCGGGTCGTACCCGAATCCTTTCTCTCCCCTTTTTTCTGTAGTGATTGCCCCGCGACACACGCCTTCGAAAAGATGTTCCTCACCCGACTGATCAATAAAAGCAATCACCGTACGAAACTGCGCGCTTCGGTCTGATTCTCCTTGTAATTCTTTGAGAAGTTTTTGTGTGTTCTCTTCATATGAGGCATTCTCACCTGCATATCGGGCAGAATAAACACCGGGGCTACCATCAAGTGCATCCACCTCAAGGCCGGTATCATCGGCAAGAGACGGCAATCCGGTTTCACGATACCAGTGTTTCGCTTTTTTCAGTGCATTACCCTGTAGATCGGGCTGATCTTCTTCAACATCTCCGGGATCGCTTATATCCAGTGTGGATTTAAGGTCGATATCGAGAGGCTGAAGTACCTCATTTAGTTCAGAAATTTTATGAGTATTACCAGAAGCCAGGAAAAGTATATCGGGGGTCTTCATAGTTAGTCAATGTCCGGGATTACACTCAGACGCCTAAATTCCTTGTAGCGGCTATAAATAGCCTCTTCGGTCAGATTTTTGAGCCGCTCGGGACCAAATTTTTCCACGCAAAAACTGGCCATTACCGATCCCATAATCACTGCGCGCCTCATATTTTCAGGAGCAAGGTCATTTGTATAGGCCAGCCATCCAAGCAGACCGCCCATGAAAGTATCACCAGCACCAGTGGGATCAAAAATATCAATCACAGGGTATGCGGGTGCTGAAAAAATTTCGTCACCTGTAAACAGAAGTGCGCCATGTTCACCCTTTTTAATGATGAGTGAGTCCGGCCCCATATCACGCACTTTGTTGGCCGCAATAATCAGATTGGGTTCGTTAGCCAGTTCGCGCGCTTCGGAATCGTTAATCACCAGGAGGTCGACTCCTTTCAACGTTTTCTTAAGCGCATCAGGTGTCCCCTCAATCCAGAAATTCATCGTATCCATCACCACAAGATCAGGTTTATTAACCTGATGCAGAACTTTCTCCTGCAAGCTTGGCTCGATGTTGCCAAGGGCCACAAACCGTGCATCTTTGTAGGCATCTGGTATCACCGGGTCAAACCGTTCAAATACGTTAAGCTGTGTGTCGAGCGTATCGCGCATGTTCAGGTCGTGATGATATTTTCCCTTCCAGAAAAACGTATTGCCGCTGTCATCAACCTGAAGGCCTTCCAGATCCACATTCTTACTTTTGAACAGGTTGATATCTTCATCTGCAAAATCTTTACCAACAACACCTACAAGGTTGATCTTGTCCGTAAAATAGGAGGAAGCCAGCGAGATGTATGTAGCTGAACCTCCCAGGATCCGATCCGTTTTCCCGAAAGGTGTTTCAATTCCATCGTATGCAACCGATCCTACAACTAATAGTGACATGGTGTTTTCTTAAGTAATTTCGTTGATTTCTATTTTTATCCAGCGGCATAAAATAGGAATTATCCTCCATCTATGCGCAATGCATCTCTATATTTCAGGCGATGAATTTGTTCCAAAGTGATCAAGATCGTTCCGGGAGTTGGTATTTCTATCTACATCAGATACTTTATCTCTGCTAATTTATTCTTCTAAATGACTACAACTCATGAACAAAGACTTTATGTACCGTGCCATCGAAATTGCGCACGAAGGGATGGATGCAAACCAAGGCGGGCCTTTTGGATGCGTTATTGTGAAAAACAATACTATTATTGGGGAAGGCAGCAATCGTGTTACCACATTAAATGATCCGACCGCCCACGCCGAAGTCGTTGCCATCCGCAATGCGTGTGAACATCTTGGCACCTTTCAGCTCACCGGGTGCGACATCTACACATCATGCGAGCCCTGCCCCATGTGCCTTGGCGCGATCTACTGGGCCCGGCCAAATCATGTTTATTATGCAGCTAACCGGGAGGATGCAGCAGATGCGGGGTTCGATGATTCGTTTATCTATCATGAAATACCCTTGCCGGTGGAGGAACGTACAATCCCTATGGAAAACATCGGCCGAAATGCAGCGGTCGATCTTTTTGAGGAATGGAAAAAGAAACCCGATAAAATTAAATATTAATCGTAAGAGGTTTATTTCCTCACCCCCTTTGTTCGAAAAAGATAATAATGTCCACCTATCAAAAAGGGACATTTTAAAATAATCAAAAGCTTAAAGGCCCGGCATAAGATTAAAATCAATAGATCGTGGCTCTGCCTCTGCCAGATCATTCCCTGCCTGCATACCATTCAATATTAAAGAATGTTTGTAAACTGAAACAGGTTGTGCTAGAAACTAACGAACTCAAATAAACCATTACATGACGCCTGGTTCCACCACAGAAACCTTCCAGAACTGGTTAAAAAAAAGACTGCAAGATTCTCTGCCCGGGAAAAATGCTCACAATCGGATGCTGCCTGAACCCGCCGGTGACAGTCCTGAGATCCCGCAGGACTCTATCGACAGCTCGGGTCACCCGAGCGGAGTACTGGTGCCTATCTTCCCGGATGACTCCGGAGATCCCAGCGTCATTTTAACCCTTCGTACAGACACTATTCGTCATGCAGGACAGATCAGCTTTCCCGGTGGCCGGTCCGATTCAGGAGAGACCATCATCGAGACTGCCCTGCGCGAAACCCGTGAAGAGATTGGAATTTCCGAATCTAAAATTGAGGTGGCAGGCACCCTCAGCCCGTTTTACCTTTACAGAACGCACAATCGAATAACCCCGGTAGTGGGTGTTCTTGAAGAAGAACCGGATATGAGGCGACATGAAGCCGAAGTGGCGGAGATCATTACGGTGAAACTGGATGTCCTTCTGAGCCAGAACTACCTTAAACGTGAAAAGTGGGAACTTGCGCAGTCCACTTATTGGGTGCCCTACTGGAATTTTCATCGCGTACCTCTCTGGGGAGCCACCGCCATGATGATGAGCGAGTTGCTGGAGCTTTACCGGGAATTTTTAGAGGATTAGGCTTCACCGGATGAATTCGCTTCATCCGGTGAATCGTTAGGGAGAGACCTGACAGCAATTCCGTGCCTTCTGCGGACTTCTGTCAGCGTCGGATCGATTCCCCAAAGACATAGCATGTCTCTTCAATCCCATCACACAGAACTTTCTCTTGATGAAGTTTTGATTCTGATCGTTAAAAACCAAGAAACAGACATGCAATGTCTCTTCCTGTGCTATTCAATACAGCAATGGAAGCTCCAGCACTTACCACAATTCAACGCTGACAGATCCGGTAGGTGTATCGCTGGGGGCGTCACCTTCGGCGGCCAGGTTGATATCCAAGACCTGACAGCATTTCCGCGCTTTTTGCGGACTTCTGTCAGCGTCGGTGCACGGCTCCAAACCACGACCATCAACGCTGTCAGGACCTCCGGACGCTGACAGGTTGAATGATCTGGTCTTTAACAACTCATCCGATGACGGGAAGTCATCGGATGAGTGGCTCTACCAGATAATTCGTTCAGATATTAATCGCTTAGTTATACGTTGTAAATCAAGTGGAAATGTAATAACATTATTATAACATAAAACTTAATTCAGATCTCATGGAAGGCAAAATAAGAAAAGTTGGAAATAGTTTAGGAGTGATACTTCCGAAGCAATTGGTTGACGAACTTCATCTAAAAACAGGTGATAAAGTTACTATTGAACGAAAAGGATCCAACCTTGAAATTCGCCCTATTGATCCTGAGTTTGAGAATTGGGCTGAGGCATATAATGAGATTAATAAAGACTATAAAGATGTGCTGAAAGCCCTGGCGAAGTGATCCGGTTTTTGAAAAAAGATATTGTCCTTGCCTTTCACAAAGATCAGCTCAAACAGTATGGAGGAAAGGAGGGAGTTCGTGACGAATCGCTTCTTGAGTCGGCACTTGCACAGCCGGAGGCAAGTTTTGGCGGAGATTATGTTCACAGAGATATTTTCCATATGTCAGCAGCCTATGGTTTTCATATCTGTCAAAATCATCCGTTTTTCGATGGGAATAAACGAACGGCTTTAATCGCCATGTATACATTTTTATTTGTGAACGGGTATCGTGTTGTGGCGGATAAGAAAAGCCTCTTCGCAGTCGTAATGGATCTTGCCAACGGAAAAGTTACTAAAGATGAGCTTTCAAAATACCTGGAAACACATTCTGACAAAAGATGAGTTACATCAAACTGGCTTCTGATCTATAGATGATTATCAAAATCTGACTAACATTCCGTGCCTTTTACGGTTTCTGTCAGTGTCGGAGTGTTTTACCAAAAGACATGTCATGTCTGTTCAACCTCATCACGCAGAACTTTCTCCTGGCCTGTTTCGCTTTTGATCACTAAAAAAGCAAGAGCCAGACATGCTATGTCTTTCCCTGCACACGAATCCTATTGTTTCAACGCTGACAGATCCGGTAGGTGTGCCGCAGGTGCGGCATCTATGGCGGTCAGGTTGATGATCAAGACCTTATCGACTCATCCGATGACGGGAAATCAGCGGATGAGGTTCGTCAACCAATCCTCTCCACAACTCCCTTCGCCACCTCCATGCCAATGGCAATGCCCATGCCGCTCAGTCCTGCAGCAACCCATGTGTTTGGGCTGATCTGTTTGATGATCGGCTCTTTATTTTCGGTCATTCCCATAATGCCGCTCCACTCCTGTTCAATTTCCCAGTCGGCGGGAAGTTTTAGCGTTTTATTTACAAAACGAATTAAATGATTTTTGATGACTTGATTCACGCCAAATTCATCAGTCTCCTCGTCATCTTTTGCCACGTTTCGTGCGCCGCCAATCAGCAATCGATTTTCAACGTCTCTAAAATAGATATAGCCCTCATCATAATGGAACGTTCCGCGCCATTTTAGGTCTTCAATGTTTTGTGTGACAAACACGTATCCCCGCGCCGGATTTATGGGCAGATTAACCAGGTTTTTCGTGAATCCATTTGTGGCAAGTACTATTTTTACAGGTTGAATCTGTGTGTCATTTTCAAGTGTCACCACCCCATTTTCAACTGAATCAATTCTACAGTTCCAGCGGGTTTCCACGTAAAGTTTAGCAATACGCCTGTGCAGCTGCCTCATCAGCCGCCCGCTGTTGATCGCACCTTCCACCCTGTTAAAGATGGCCGGGGATCCTTCAAACTCAGTCGCTTTATAGACATTTCCAATACCGATCCGCTCTTGGAGCTGACGATTGATCTCCGGGATCCGCTCTCTGCACTCCTCAAAAATCTTTTCATCTGTAAAAATCTCATAACCGCCCGTATGTTCGTAACCGATCGACTCCTGCCCCATTGTCTCCTTCAGCAAATTAAGTCCGTTCCATCGACGCTTAATTCGGCCAAACACCACATCCTCACCGGCAGTTTTCATATCGGCCAGGTGTTCCGATATCGACCCGATGCATGCAAATCCGGCGTTTCGGGTGCTGGCACCTTCAGGCATCATGCCTCTGTCGACTATAACAACACTGCAATCCGGATATTTTTCCTTATAAAAGAGAGCGGTGGACGCACCGACTATTCCCCCACCCACAATCAGCAGATCAGGCGGCTGAAGCCACTCGGTTGTTTCCCAGTATGAATGTGTTTGCGGTGAGTTCATCTGGCCAAATTCTCAATAAAATTTGCCACATTCTCTTCATTCTCATCAGGTGCCCACGCAGCAAATTTCTTATCCGTTTCAGCGTTATACGGTCCTTTCTTGCACTCGAAGATGATCGTGTCGGATTCCAACACGAGGAACGAATGCCAGGTGCCCGGCTCAATGTCAATCACATCGGGGATACTACTCGAAGTTAAAGTCTGATCGGTAATGACGTCTCCGGCTCCATCAAACGTGAAAAAACGGATGGCGCCCTGCAGCAGAATTATCGACTCGGTTGCGTGCGGCATCGGGTGTTTATGCGGACGGACATACGTTCCGGGCTGCAGGAAATTGATCAGCCGCTGTACGTCTGCCGCCTGCTGCCGGTGAATGGGTAAAATCATGCGTTTTCGATCACTTTTGCGGAAGCATCAAGACCTTTTTTGATCTGATCTTCAGAAAGATGAAATAAATCGCCGGAAGGATTTTGAAAAGCTGTTTTAGTCATCGAGTGTTGGATTTTACCAATCAAATTGTGGTTCTACCGTAAGTTTATGGGTACATGTCTTAATCCTATGCAAAGTCTCTTTAAGCCAGGAGTCATTCAGAAGATTAAACAAGTCATTTGATAGAACAAAACATGTTGCTATTGCATATTCTTCACAAAACGGAAAACTACCGTTTTATTCAGAATGACAATGATTCGACTGGGGTATCGGGCGGCTTGACGCCAAGGCGATAATGAATGCGACGAATGAGTCCACGCCGCCCAGGTGCTAACCAATGAGCGCGTCATCCTGATCGAGCCATTGTAGTTGATGGCGAAGAGAAGGATCTGTAAAAGCAATTCCTATAATTTTGGAAAATTTTGAGCATGTTCTGAGCGATTGTTTACATATTTTGCCATCAACCCACAAACTTACGATACAACCCAATTTCTTTAAGATCAGGCAACTATCATAGCCAATTTTCTATATCACTACTCGCCTCTTCTTCTGACATAACATCGCCATTTTCAATATCCCTACCCGCTTTCTGAAGGGCCTTTTTCTCCATTACAGTTAATGGATGCGGTTTCCTTGTCTGCATTTGGGTTTTATCAATGAGTTGATAAATATCCCGGATTGTTTTTTTCTCACTCATGGTACTTCATTTGATCAGATACTACTTAAGTTCAATAAGATCCGTTTTTGTAATCTAATTTTATAAAATATGATTTACCAATTAAGACCGTAAAACTGAAATCACATCATCACTAAACACTTAAAAATAAAAACTCATCACTCCCCCATAACCAGCCCCGCCATCAACGCCGAACCCGTGAGCATGCATTTCTCATCAACATTATAGCGTGGATGGTGCCAGCTCCATTTGGAGTCGGCCTCTTCGCTTCCGCTGCCAAGAAAAAAGAAAGCACCGGGAAATTCCTGCTGATAGAACGCAAAATCTTCGCCCGCCATAATCGGTTTTTTGAGCTCGATCACGCCATCACTCCCCAAGACAGACCTTGCCGCCGACATCAGTTTTTGAGTCAGCTCTTCATCGTTAATTACGGCAGGGTAGCCTTCATTGAACGCAAACTCATATCCGCCGCCGGCCGGTTCAGTAATACCTTTAAGTATTTGCTCCATGCGGTCCCGTACCAGATAGGCGTTCTTTTCCGAAAATGTTCGAACCGTACCAATCATCTCCGCTTTCGCCGGAATCACGTTGTATGTCGTTCCACCGCGAACCCGCCCTATCGTCACCACGGCTGGCTCTGTCGGGTCAATCGACCGACTTACGATGGTTTGGAACTGTGAAATCACCTGCCCCATCAGTACGATAGGATCAACCGTCAGATGTGGCGTTGCCGCGTGTCCGCCCACACCCTTTATCGTGATCTCAAACTCATCAGGTCGCGCCATCAGCGGTCCGGATTTTACGGCAATCTGACCCGGAGCATAATCCGGATTGGTATGTAGCCCATAAATAGACTGCACGCCCTTTTCCTGCAAAAAACCAGACTCGGTGAGCAGGCGTCCGCCGCCTGGCAGCGTCTCTTCGGCCGGCTGAAAAATCAGGAGTATCTTGCCTTCAATCTCATCCTGCATTTCGCTCAGGATCTGGGCCGTTCCCAACAGATTTGCCGTGTGGGCATCATGGCCGCAACAGTGCGCGGCACCCTCTCGTTCTGATACAAATTCAGCCTTAGCTTCTCCCTCTTCTTCCATGGAGAGTGCATCAATATCAGCACGAAGCGCAATGACTCGATCTGACTTTTTTCCGCCTTCAATTATGCCAACACATCCGGTGTCGAGCGGACGATACGTGTCTATACCAAGTTTTTTCAGCTCGTGCAGGATATAGTCGGTAGTGTCGTGCTCCTTAAAACTGATCTCAGGATTCTTATGCAGATACCGGCGGGTCTGCACCATATAGTCAAAATGGAATTCTGCTTTTTGTTGAATGGTGCGGGTCAAATCTGCCATAAAAGAACGAGTGTTTGAAATGATCTGTTGGTATTAATGAAACAAATAAATTAAACCAAATATAGCCATTTATGAATCCTTTTGAACTGCATATTCCAACGAGAATTTTTTACGGTAAAGAGAAAGCAGGTGATTACTTTGAACAGCTTAGCTCGTACGGCAGTAAAGCAATGATAGTAATCGGCGGCGGAAGCGTTAAAAAAATGGGATATCTTCAGGAGATTCAGCAGCATTTAGATGATAACGGTATCAACCATATTCTTTTTGAGGGAATTGAAGCAAATCCTCACGCACAAACCATTAACAAGGCAGCCGAAACCGGCAAGAATGAAAACGTAGATTTTATGATAGCTCTTGGCGGCGGCTCGGTGATGGATGCATCCAAAGCAATTGCAGCCCTCATTCATGATGATCTTGACGACATCTGGCCCTACACCGTGGGCGGGCCGAAGTATCGCCAAATGACAGGAGCTCTGCCCGTCTGTGCGATTCCCACCACAGCCGCAACCGCATCTGAAGTAACAGCCCACGCGGTGATCTCCAATCCTGAGGTGAAAGGCAAATCCCCTGTCAGCTATCCGTTTATGAAACCAGCCGCATCATGGCTGAATCCGGCTTACCACACCTCGCTGCCGAAGACCACTACCCGGGATGGTGCATCAGACATTTTGAGCCATGTTTTTGAAAATTATCTCCTCGGCGGAAACGATTCCGATCTGGCCGACCGCTACAGCGAGGGCGTAATGGAAACCGTTTTAGACACGCTGCCAAAACTGGAGCTTGATCCCGAAAATGAACATCTGCGCGGCCAGATGCTTTGGGCATCCACCATGGCTTTGAATGGTATGCAGATTGCCGGGCGCAATTCAGCCCCGTTTACGCTGCATAATTTGGAACATGCATTGAGTGGAGAAAATCATGAACTTGCCCATGGGCGAGGCCTTGCGATTCTCTATCCTGCTTACTTCAGATGGTTACATAAGCACGAGCGAGCAATCGACCGGATGGCGCTGCTTGCGAAACGTCTGTTTGGTATTTCGGATGGGGATCAAAAGGAGAATGCGATGTCGTTCATCACGCACTTCGAAGGGTGGCTAAAGCAGAATCATCTGTATGAAAGATTATCTGATCAGGGAATCTCTTCAGATGTATTTGGAGATGTGGCCGATTACGCCATTAAAACTTACGGCGGCGGAAAAGACGAACTTGCGGCAGCCGGCCCTTTGACCCGCGATAATATTATCGAAATCTTTGAGATGACTGAGCAGCAGACGCCTGAAGCCGAAATGGCATAACATCTCTATCATCTGTAATTATCGAAGCAGCGGTGGGCCCAATCAAATCTGCTGCACCGCTGTTCAATTATACCGTTTCTTTTTTGAATCGCGCATTCTCATTCTGTCGCCTGGTTGAAGCTTCCTGATAAACTTAATAGCTTTGTAGAACCGCTCATTGCTGAGTAATCCCTCAATGGAATTTAGATTAAGTTTTGGGTCACGAAGCATCGTATTGCTGAAAAGTCCGTGAATAGTTCTGTGGCATTCCCTGCAGATCTCTATCGTTTCATCACTCTCCCGCCGGGTTTCTATATGATGCCGCTGCATCAACCGATCCGGGCATTCCCGCTTGCATAGCGGACATTGGGTTACTTCACTCATTTCTCGTCTTAAATGGATTCCATATAAATTGTAAATCGAAGCTCCTGCTTCGATTATCATGACACTTGCAATTGATCAACAGTAAGATAAATCTTTGATATTAATCGATAACCTAAGATTTATAAATTGGCATCCATTGATTTCCGCAGCTGAGGCTGTCCAAAAGGGTGTTCAATAAAGAACTTTAAATCAAACAGTCATACCGGACCCCCGATCCGGTATCTCCAGTCTTTGTCAACGATTGGAGATCCCTCATCAAGTACGGGATGACACCCTTTTCGGAGAGCCTTCTACGTTGTATATTCTGCATTAATACGCACGTACTCATACGAAAGATCTGAGCCCCAGCCAATTGCTTCTGCATCTCCTTCATTCAGTACAAGTGTGACCGTAATGGTGGAAGTCTTCATCTCTTTTTTAACCTCTTCGCGGCTGTGATCGGTGGGCTGACCTTTGTCCAGAATTTGAACGGCCCGGCCCGAACCAAAGTATAGATCTACTTTATCAGGATCGAATTGCACACCTGCACGTCCAGCCGCCGCAAAAATCCGTCCCCAGTTTGGATCGGTGCCAAAAATTGCTGTTTTCACCAGGTTCGAGTCTGAAATGGTCCGCACAATCTGCCGCGCTCCCTCCTCGGTTTTGGCTCCCTCAACCCGGTATTCAACCAGCTTGGTAGATCCCTCACCGTCTGATACAATCATCATCGCCAGGTGCTTGCACAGCTTAATCAGGTGTTCCAGGAACTTGTGATACCCTTCATCTTTCGTGGTGATCTCCTCATTTTCCGCCATGCCATTACACATAATCGACACCATATCGTTCGTAGATGTATCGCCATCGACGGTAATCATATTAAATGTCTTGTTCACCGCTTCCCGAAGCGCCTCATCCAGCAGCTCACGGCTGATGGCAATATCTGACACTATAAACCCAAGCATCGTCGCCATGTTGGGGTGGATCATTCCGGATCCTTTGGCAATGCCGGCCATATTTATCTTTATTCCATCAATCTCAAACGAATCGAATCCCTCCTTTGCAAACGTATCGGTGGTGAGAATAGCGTTGGCGGCCAGAGATCCAGCCACCTGCCGGTCCGATAGTTTCGCCGCGCTTTCTTTAATTCCTTTCAACACTTTCTCGGTGGGAAACGGCTCACCAATCAACCCGGTAGATGCAACCAATACATGTTCAACAGGAATGCCAAGCTCCTTTGCGGTAGTTTCGGCCATCGCCACGGCTCCTTCCCACCCTTTTTTACCGGTGCAGGCGTTGGCGTTGCCTGAGTTGATTACAATCGCCTGGATCACGCCATCTTTAATGTGCTTCCTGCTCAACTTGATCGGCTCGGCACACACCAGGTTTTGAGTGAACACAGCGGCCGCAGTTGCGGGCCTGTCTGAGACGATCAGGGCCAGGTCGCGCCGTTTCGATTTGATCCCCATATGGGCTCCCCACGCTTTGATACCACGAACATCAGTTAAATTTTGAAGCATAGTCTTATAATATAGTAGAGGTTATTATGAATTTGGGAGATGGTTTTTATGGATTGAGCGGCGGATATTTCAGGCCTGTGTTTTCAAGAAGCCCAAACATCAGGTTCATATTCTGAATTGCCTGACCGGCCGCTCCTTTCACCAAATTATCGATGGCTGAAATAGTAATGACCCGGTTTGTGCGCTCATCATACGTTGCATACAGATCACAAAAATTTGATCCCCTTACATTTTTGACGCTCGGCGGCTGGTCCACCACCCGAACGAAATGCTCCTTCTCATAATAGTTGAGATAGGCATCCCTAACAAGATCTTCATTGAGAGCTTTACGCGGGGTTGAATAAGTTGTAGTTAAAATTCCGCGATCGATTGGCAACAGGTGCGGCGTAAACTGCACTGTCAGCTGGTCGTATGATACGGTTCCAAGAATTGTTTCAATCTCTGGCGTATGACGGTGACTCTTCAATCCGTATGCAAAGAAATTGCCAAATTGGTTGGGAAAATGAGTAAACGTTTTGGGCGAGGCTCCCGCTCCCGTCACACCCGACTTAGAATCTACAATAATAGAGTCAACGTCCACCATTTGTTGCTGAATCAGTGGCAGGAGTGCCAATATTGTTGATGTGGGATAGCAACCGGGATTAGCAACAAGATTCGCATTACGAATGGCGTCACGATTCAGTTCGGGCAATCCATACACCGACTGGTCAAGGTAGCTGGGGCAGACATGCTCTTTTTCGTACCACTTTTCGTAAAGCGACGCAGAATTCAACCTGAAATCACCTGACAAATCTACGATTCTGAACCCATCGAGGCCATGCTCCTTCACAAAATCCATTGAGACGCGATGCGGCAACGCCAAAAACACAAGGTCGAGCTCATGATTTTTGATGGTATCAATCTTTTGAAGCTCTATGTCAGCGATCCCATCCAGTGACGGATGAAGCTCGGAAATCTTTTTCCCCGCTTTAGACTCCGATGTAATCACTTCGAGATGAACATCCGGATGCAGAATCAAAAGCCGCAGGAGTTCTACACCAGTGTAGCCGGTCGCTCCTATGACGCCAACTTTAAATTTTGACTTTTTCCTGCGTTCGATGTCTTTTTTTGTACTTCCTTGTGTCATGCGTTCAGTTTATGAGAGTTCCTACATTTTGGTTTGTCAGCAGCTGACTGAGTATGGAATTTTCGGTCGATCCGCTGATAATATGCGCGGCCGGCACGCCTTTTTCAAGCGCAATCAGGCACGCTTCTACTTTTGGAATCATCCCGCCTTGTATCACAGAACCGAAAAGCGCTTTGGCTTCATCAGCCGTAATCGATTCTATTTTGCTTTCCGGTGTCGACGGATCTTCCATCAAACCATCCACATTTGTAATTGCAACAAACGCAGCTGCATTAAGGGCACCTGCCATGTGTCCGGCAAACATATCAGCATTAATGTTATAATCTTCACCATCTGCGCCTGTTGATACGGGGGAAATCACGGGCAGGTATCCATTGTCGATAAGCAGATTTGGCAAATCGGGGTTAATCATGTCTACATCTCCCACAAAACCGAGGTCAACTTCTTCAGTGCCTGTTTCCGTCCTGGCCTGATGCATCCGTTTCAAGGCGCGAACCATCCCTGCATCTTTTCCGGAAAGGCCTACTGCATCTGCTTCCAGCTTATTTAATTCGCTTACCAGCATACCGTTTACTTTCCCCGACAATGCCTGCTCCACAACCTCCATTGAATCTTTCAGCGTGATGCGATGTCCATCAACAAATTCTGAAGTAATACCCGAGGTTTCGAACAGCGATTTGATGAACGGGCCGCCGCCGTGTACAACTACAGGAAAAACACCCGCTGCCTTTAACGCAGCTACCTGGCTCAAAACCCGGCTCTGAGCCTGTTTATCTGTCATCGCGTTGCCACCATATTTAATGACAACAACTTTTCCTTTAAACTGATCTAGATGATTGTCCGCCTGCAGTAGCTGCAGAAGTTTTGTTTTTGATGCTGACACGTAATCTGAGTTATTAATATTTATAAGTTAATTTAAAATAAGAGATTGCCAGACCATTCGTTAGTGATGATTTGCAGGATTTGGTTCCATTCGTCGATGGCTGTATTTTCCGTTTCGAAACCTGACGACAACGTCTCATCGCAAAAGTTTTAATTTGTTCTATGTTACAGACCCTCTTGATTGGTGAACAGAATTCCATTCGCGACATCCTTGTTGAAACGCTGAATAAGCGTAAACACATGGTAACTGTCATGGATAGCACCGAGGAGATCCCCGGGGACATAGACTTTTCCGAGTTCTCACTCATCTTCCTCTCTTCAATTTCGGATGAAACACTTTCGTTTTGCCGCGAATTGAGGCTGCAGCCAGTCGGCAAACAAATAGCAGTGGTAACGGTTGTAGACCCAGATAAACCACATCAACTCGATAACGTCATTGATGCTGGGGCTGATCAATGCATCATTGAATCCATTTATGATGAAAAGCGGCTGCATGTTAGGCTGGCGTTTGCCGAAAAAATGGCCCAAGAAAAAGTTCAGCAACAAATAACCGAGCAGCAACTTCGTGAAAGTGAAGCCCGTGCCCGTAGTATTCTTGAAACTACAGTTGACGCCATCATCACAATTGATACCCGCGGAACGATTAAAACCTTTAACAAAACAGCCGAAAAGCTTTTTGGATATTCCTCGAAAGAGGTAATTGGAGAAAATGTAAAAGTGCTGATGCCCGAACCCTATAAAGCTGAGCATGATGATTATATGGATCACTACCTTAAAACCGGTGAGCGAAAAATTATTGGCATCGGCCGAGAAGTAACAGGTCGCCGGAAAGACGGGTCCACATTCCCCATGTACCTTGCCGTGAGCGAAGTTAAACTTCCAAACCAGCATATATTCACCGGCATTGTTCGCGATATTTCGGAGCAGCGTCGGCTCGAACAGGAGGTGCTTCGGATCAGTGAGCACGAACGCCAGAGAATTGGGCAGGATCTGCATGATGGTCTGGGACAGATGCTGACGGGCATAGGACTCATCACGAAGAACCTCTCGCAACAGCTCAGGAATCAGGATAACCACCTGGCAGAAGAAGCCGATGAGATTAACTCTCTCATTAAAGAAGCAGATGAACACGCCCGTACACTGGCTCGCGGACTTGTTCCTGTTGAGTTTGAGGAAAAGGGCCTTGAAGCAGCGCTGGAACGCCTCAAACAGAATGCCGAAAAGCTTTTCGATATCCAATTTTCGCTCGAAGTGCTGGGCAAACTCGATTTTGATGATGCCACACAGGCTATCCACCTCTATAGAATAGCACAGGAGGGTGTCAGCAATGCTGTGAAACATGGTGCGGCGACGAAGGTGTCAGTGCACCTGGCATCTACAGAAAAACACATCCGTCTTCGTGTTGTTGATAACGGAACTGGATTTTCAAAAAACTGGGATGCTGAAGGAGGACTTGGCGTTCGCATCATGCAATTCCGGGCCCGTTTGATTGGAGGAAATCTTGAAATTAGTGATGTTCCCGAAAAAGGAGCTATTATCACCTGTACAATTCCTGTAATAAATCACAAATCTAAATAAACTATGCCTGCAAAAAAGAAAATCTTTATTGTTGACGACCATCCGCTGATGAGGAAAGGAATGGCCATGACACTGGATAACAGTGTAGAGTTTACCGTTTGCGGCCAGTCGGAGTCAGCTGAAGAAGCACTCAGTGAAATCCCATCTATTAAGCCAGATGCCTGTGTTGTAGATATTTCACTTCCCGGGATGAACGGTATTGAGCTGGTCAAAAATTTACTGGCCCAAATGCCTGATTTAAAGATCCTTGTGGTATCTCGCCACGACGAGGAGTTGTATGCTGAGCGAGCTATACGGGCAGGTGCTAAAGGCTATGTAATGAAGCTGGAAGCAGGAGATGTGCTTGTGAGTGCAGTTCGCCAGGTGATGAACGGTGGGATTTATTTAAGTGATAAAATAGGATCGCAGCTTATTATGAAAATCGCATCCGGTCAGTCGGCCGGGGATAATCCGCTTGAAATTTTGAGTGACAGGGAGCTGGAAGTTTTCGAACTGACCGGAAAGGGAGAGTCTACCAAAGAGATTGCCCAGCGCCTTCACGTTTCCGTAAAAACGATTGACACCTATAGAGCCCGCATCAAAGAGAAGATGCATTTAAAAACGGCCAATGAGCTTATGAGGCGGGCAGTTCAGTGGGTTGAGGGCGAAACTATCTAAAATAAATAGGTTCACAGGCTCACTTCCACCGCCTTTTTTTGCATTTTCACCCTGCCTTTCATCCCGTTGTAGTACATTTCCCTACAATGGCGTAGGGTTACCCCCGAGTCAATGTTCAGGTTTTCACGTTCACAGCATCGATGTAATTAATTTGATCTTATTCATGCACAAAGCAAACAACGCGTGCACGAATTTTTTCAACCTAACACATACAGACATGAAAACACTATTGACGAAAACCATAGTAACAATTTTTGCCTTTCTTTTTGTTACGGCAGGGGCCTATGCCCAGCAAGACAGGGATCTGCAATATTTTGTAGCTCCTGACAAAACAGGGCTTAACCAATTTGAGGCACCTTTTACCACAGACATGGAGTTTGATGGATTGAAGGTCCGAATTGGTGGATCCAACACACTGCAGTTTCAAGGCATTTCACACGATAACGATGCAGGAAGCCTTCCTGAACTCGAAAATAACTTTAACCTCGCAACATCCAACCTCGACTTCGACGTGCAACTGGACAGAGGGTTAAGAATGCACTTGCGCACATACCTCTCTTCTCAGCACCATCCGGAAGCCTGGGTAAAAGGCGGGTATATTCAAATTGACCGTCTCGACTTCATAGCTGAAGATTTTGCAGCCGGTCTTATGGATAATCTTCGCTTTAAAGTGGGACATATGGAACTAAACTACGGTGATGCCCACTTCAGACGGACCGATAACGGTGCAGCGATCCACAATCCGTTTGTAGGAAACTACATTATGGACTCTTTCACCACTGAAGTTGCAGGTGAGATATACTACTACAGCGGACCAATCTTTGGAATGTTTGGACTCAGTAACGGTAAATTGAACCAGAGTACTGAAGCCGGTGCATTCAAAACACACGCAACTGTATACGGAAAACTTGGTTATGACAAGCAAATCAACGACGATTTTCGCTTCAGATTAACCGGTTCCATACTTAACGTATCTCAGTCACCTTCGATTTATCTTTACTCAGGAGACAGAGCCGGCACCCGATATTACAACGTAATTACTCCTGGTAATTTCCGGGCAGGACGTTACGCACCAAGTTTCACGCCTGGACGCGGTCAAGATCCAGGTGTTGGTGAAATGACATCCATCATGATTAACCCATTTGTAAAATTTAACGGGCTTGAATTTTTCGGCCTCATTGAAAGTGTAACCGGAAAACAAACTGGATCAGTTGACACCGGTTTTACTGAGCCAGATTCCCGAAACTTTACACAACTGGCAGGCGAAGTTCTCTACAGATTTGGTGCAAGTGAAGACATTTATCTAGGAGCCCGGTATAACCTGGTAGACGGTGAACAGTCCAACGGTGATATCGAAATCACACGATTCAACATCGGTGGCGGCTGGTTCCTCACAAACAATGTTCTTGCCAAGTTGGAATATGTAACTCAGTCTTACGACGGGGAAGGATTCGATGGCGGTCCATTTGACGGAGCAACATTTGATGGTGTAATGCTTGAAGCCGTTGTAAGTTTCTAAATTTACAAGACCGAATTGAACACTTAAATATGTGCGGCTCCCTGATACGGAGCCGCATCTTTCAACTCAACTTTATTCACATTTAATCACTGACTAAATGAAACGCATAATATCAATTTCCATACTTCTTTCACTGCTTTTAACGTTCGTACAAATCTCTGATGCTCAAAATTCAACTGTACAACTAACCCTTCAAGAGGGTCACGATATGATGATTGACGGCACTTCCAATATTCGCGATTGGGATGCAGAGGTTAAAACTATTAATGCCAATTTTGTAATGAATGAGTTCGACATGAGCGACCTGTCATCTCTGTCGGTGGACCATTTTGAAACTCTCGAACTTACTATTCCGGTGGAAGACATAGAGTCCGGCTCCGGCAAGTTAACCAGCAATATGCATAAATATCTTAAAGAGAAAGACCATCCAAATATTACGTTTAATCTTCTAACTGTTGACTCTATAAGCGTAGATGGGAACAACGCCACGATAAATGCTACAGGTGTGGTAAACGCCGCCGGCGTGGATCACCAAACAACAATGACAGTGGACGCCCTATTCGAAAATGGCAGCGTCACCTTTTCCGGTACGCAGCCTCTGATGATGACCGATTTTAATATAGATCCTCCAACAGCACTTTTTGGAACCATTCGCGCTCGTGACGAAATAGATATTATTTATTCACTAACATTTTCAATGTAAGCGCGTTTAATGAGGCGTGATCGCCCGGACTCCCGAGAGCAGTTACCAATTTTATGTGGCTGCGGGTTTCCGGGTAATCTTTTTCCATATATATCTTTATTGTCCTGCTCAATTTAACCTTATTTGTCATTGCACAATCTCCGCATTCATATCCCTCTCCTTCTATTTTTTATCGGACTGATATATGGAACTGCTTTTGCCCAGGATATAACTGTTAACAATGAAAAAAGCCGGTTATGGATTGAAGGAAGTTCGAATGTAAATAAATTTCAGTGCAGGGCTGCCCGATACAATACTGATGTTTATCCACCCACACAGGATACAACCGTCCAGGTTGAGGTTGATATAGCCGTTGAAGGATTCGACTGTGGTAAGCGAAGAATGAATCGGGATCTGTATGAAACATTGCTTTCAGAACAGCACCCATTCATCAGTTTTGAATATAAGAGTACAGAATCAATGACGTATAACAAAGCAACTGACACTTACACATTAACAGTTAATGGCGCCCTTACCGTTGCCGGGCATACGAACAAAATTACATTCCCCCTGATAGCTGAAGTCATTGAGGATGGTAAAATAAAAGCCACGGGTCAAACCGACCTGAAGATGACAAATTACAATGTAGAACCTCCGAGTGCACTTCTGGGGCTTGTAAGGGTGAACGATGAACTCACTGTCCATTTTGATCTCATTGCCACGCTGAACAACATAGAACTCCCTCAAAATGGAAAAGATCAGGAATAAATTAGACATCTCTGATAGAATACTTCCTAAAGCTTATTGGGATGTAAAAAAATCAGGAAAAGTATTGGAACTCAGGGTACTCCCTTCCATCGATCAATCCCCTGAAAAATACCGACTCGGTATCATTCAAATTGGCCGTATCATTTCCCGAATTCAAATGCTGACAAAATACTCTGAAACTAAGCCACAAATTCAGCTCTTCCCTAATCTTGCGGAAAATCAGCTTGCCGCTACTGTTTACTGGCCGGCTTTTTTGGAAAACATGACGCAGGAAAAACATAATCAGGATCAGGTTCAGGATCATCTGCCGCCTCTTACAGTTCAGTGTATCAGTAAATATGCAGAGCATTACGATTTATCTCTCTCATCAGACAGTACGCACACTGTAGAAGATGGGGAAATGAAGACGTATTATGTCGTGAGTCAGTCTAATCAGCCCTTCATCTGGCTTAAAGTGGGTCAGTTTATCCAGGATTTAACTGAACACAACGATGATTCTGATGGCAGCAGTGATATTTCAATCGAGGTTCCCATGTCATACATACCGGAACACGATGCATCAGGAAAAAAAGCCGGCTACAGACAAGTAAAAATAAAGGCTCCTGCTGACAAAGAGCATCATGTTTGAAAAAAATTTTTTAGTTTTAAACCAATTTCCATAAGATATCTTACCTTGTCGGCTTAGGCACGGTAAACTCAAAAAAAATTATGAGTACAGATACAAAGACTGTTTTAATTGTCGAAGATGATTTAATACTAAACTTGCTCTACGAAAGCTTTATGGAAAAGATGGGATTTGAGACGCACGGAGAGCTGGTCTATGGTAAAACCGCAGTCGATATGACCAAAAATATCAGCCCGGATCTCATTCTGATGGATATTGCACTTGAAGGCGATATGAACGGAATTGAAGCGATGAAAAAAATTCGCGAATTTTCTGACGTTCCGGTCATCTTTATTACCGGTAATTCCGATGCAGAACATCGCGAAAAGGCGATGGCTACCTCCAATTCCTACTACCTGATTAAACCTGTTGAGTTTGAAGATCTCAAAGAAACACTTGCTGAAATAGGCCTTGCCTGATTCTGGCAATCAATAGAAACCAAAAGGATTTGCATAAGCTGTTTTGTTGCATTTCAAGGCAGAAAGTCCTGAGTCTATTTTTATTTAAAGTGGCCTTTGCATAACCAGGGACTTTTTCATAGTTCAGGGCTGGTCCACCAGCTAACGGGGAAATCGAATTAGTTTCGATATACGCGAGGATTTCGAAGTCACCTTAACGTCGGCATTTAACAAAACACTGCATTATATTTCCCCGGAAGTAAGCCCCTGCCATACTTCAATAAAAACTGGTACGATTTAAATTCTCCATCTTATTCAACCACTATATTTTATTACTTTTTTATGAATTTTTTTAGATTCGCTTCTGTCATTTCGCTCCTATTTCTAATCTCTTCCTGTTCAACACCCCAGCAAGCAGCGGAACCTGTTGAACCTCAGGATACACCTGTTGACAATATTGATCGCCCTTTACCCTATCCTCTCGACATTCCCAATGCTTATAGCCAGGCGGTGGAAAACGGAACGCGCACCTCTACGGGACACCCGGGTGAACAATATTGGCAAAACGAAGGAAGCTACCAGCTTCATGCCGAACTAGATACACTCAATAACATGATTCATGGTGAGGCAGACATCACCTATACAAACAATTCTCCGGACAATCTGAATGCGGTTGTGGTAGAACTCGCTCAGAACCTCCATAAAGAGGGGACTCCCAAAAAAGAGTCTACAGAAATTACGGGTGGAAAAGATATTCAACGCATTGCCATAAATGGAAATGAAATTTCCGAAACAACGATGCAGGCCCGCTGGACAACCGGAGCGAGCGGCTACTTGATAAATGGTACCAGGCTATACCTTTTCCCTGAAAGCCCAATCGGCACAGGCAGCTCTGTAAACCTTGAATTTGAGTGGAGTTTTGAAATCCCTCAACAAGGGGCATCGGGGCGCATGGGGCGGAGCAGGGATAATCTCTACATGATCTCTTACTGGTATCCACAGGTGGCCGTTTATGATGACGTTTATGGCTGGATGGACGACTCTTTTCTTGGCAATGCAGAGTTTTACCACAAATTCTCTGATTATGAGCTATCGGTAACCGCTCCGCGCGAATGGATTGTAATGGGCACAGGCGAATTTCTAAATCCTGAAGAAACGCTGAGCCCACAAACTCTTGAACGGTATAATCAAGCCGGCGCGAGCGATAGCGTAGTTGTTATAGCAAATTTTGATGAACTTGACAATGCCACAGCCCGGTCAGATTCAGGTACTTTAACCTGGCGTTTCAGTGCGGATCGCGTAACGGATGTGGCATTCAGTGCCACGCTTGAATCCAGGTGGGATGGCGCACGGGCAGCTGTGGGCGACCTGGATGGTGACGGCCAAACAGACTACACCCGCATCAACTCTTTTTATCGGGATACCGCCATTTTTTGGAATGAACAGACTGATTACGGCCAGCACTCCGTTACATATTTATCTGATTACATTGGCATACCTTACCCCTGGCCTCATATGACCTCGGTGGAAGGTGCAGGAATTATCGGCGGCGGAATGGAATTTCCCATGATGACGGTCATCGGCGATTATAACGGTGCAGGAGCCGTGAGCCTTTATGGTGTTACAGTGCATGAAATTGCCCACATGTGGGTTCCTATGATGGTCAGTACAAACGAGCGGCGGTATGCCTGGATTGATGAAGGCCATACGACATTTCATACTCAGCAAGCCAATGTTGACCGGTTCAGTGCAACCCGGTTCAGCCGCAACAATCTTTTCAGTCAGTATTTACAAATTGCCGGTACCGACTGGGAAGGCGAAATGATGCGATGGAGCGACTATCATTACCCCGGGCCAGCTTACGGTGTAGCATCTTACCCGAAACCTGCATCTGTATTAACCGCACTGCGAGGTGTATTAGGGGACGAGTTGTTTGAAGAGGCTCACAAGGAATTTATACACCGCTGGGAATATAAACATCCATATCCATGGGATTTCTTTAACACCATCGATGACGTATCCGGCCAGGACCTTTCCTGGTTCTGGAGAAGCTGGTATTACGAAACCTGGACTCTGGATCAGTCCATTGCAGACGTTTATACTGAAAATGGGGTAACAACCGTTATTATTGAAGATCTTGGAAATGTACCCATGCCGGTTCTTTTGAAACTAACATTAGATAATGGTTCAGTTCTCGATACTAAACTCGACGTTCAGGATTGGCTTGATGGACAACGGACTATTGATTTCTCCATTGAAACCGATTCCCCGGTCATCAAGGCGGAAGTTGATCCAAACGTATTCTTTCCGGATGTAAACAGGCGAAACAATACCTGGAATAGCACAGAATCAAACGAATAACATCGTCGGATCACTTTAATCAAATTTAGGTTCAGGAAAAATAGTCTCAGGTAGAAGCCTGTTGTAAAATTCTATATAAGATTGTTGGAAAGCTTTTAACTCATGCGAATTTTTTAGATCATTTATAAAATAATTACTAAAGCGAACTTGCTGGATTTTAGCCGGTTGTCAAAGAGAGTCCGCTTTAGTATGTCGCATATTTCAAACACGCTTACAGGTTTATACTGCTAAATTTAATCGCCCCTATGAAGCTCTTACAAAAGCTAAAAAAAGCGAACACACTTCGAATTGTTTTTTTCGGTGTCGCTATAATAGCGGTGGTTGCCCTCACATTATTGAATGTTTACTCTCTTTACGAGCTAAGAAACTCATCAATTGAGTCAGCTACGGATGTAAAAAAACTCCAGATTGAAGAGTTTGCAAATACGATTCAGTATCACTTTTATGGATCTGTTTGGGACTTGAGAAAAATGGATATGAATACAGTTGAATCCGGTTGGCAAAACAATCAGAATTTGCCAGAGCCGTTCCTTGAAATTCTTCAGAAAGTGACTAAAGATCCGCTTTACAGCAGCATTCATTTTATCCATAAAAATAACGACGGCTGTGTTGATCCTAATCTTCCCGTTTATAGGTTTGATGCACCTCAAAACAGGTTTGAAGCCGTAAGTGACGTTCCGAATCTTGTATGTGATGGATTTGGAATTTCAAAATCCCGCGCCCGCGCCATTGTTGATGATTACAGGTTCAATACCAGAACCACGTTCGATTCCCACCGCTCATTAACTATTGCCCTGGTGGATTTGACTGATAATTCTGTGATTGGCCATCTTAATCTACTGATCGATAAAGATTATCTGCTAAACGATTTTATTGCTAACGAGATGAATAAGAGTTTTGGTAGTGCCGAAGAGTCAGGCATAGTTGTATGGCTCAGAGACTGGATCCAGGACGATATCCTGTTAAGCAGCGATACGTCTTATACATATGACCGTGATCAATATCCTATTGATATACGTCAGCGATTTTCTGACTCACTGGACGACTGGAACTTGCATGCAACTATTCTTGAATCCCCAACCATAGCGGCTTCTGATGCATCCCTGGCAAGAAACCTCATCGTGCTGGGTGTCTCTGTTTTTGTACTGTTTGGCGCCCTTATTTTCATCTTTATTATTGCTAAGCGCGAACGGGAACTTGCCGAAAGGCAGGCTGGATTTCTTGCTAATATAACTCATGAGCTTAAAACGCCGCTGGCTGTTATGCAGGCTGCGGGAGAAAACCTGTCGGACGGGCGTGTCACCGAAGGCAAGCGTTTGAAAAGTTACGGTGACCATATTTATAATGAGTCCGTACGGTTAAAACGGATGATTGAAAAACTACTCGATGCTGCAAAAGTAGACTCTGGTCAGCTCTCAACCGAACAAGCGCCTCATTTTTTGCAGGAATTAACGGCAGAATTTGTTGAGGCTAACCGTGGCTATATCGAAGACCAGGGTTTCACCTTTACATTCACACATGATAAGGATCTTCCTATGATAATGGTAGATGCCGACCATGTTGAGACAACACTCAACAACCTTGTTGAAAATGCTATGAAGTACAGCAGAGACACTAAGGAAATTTCAGTAAAGGTCGAGAAAAAAGGTAGCTTTGTAGCTATTTCGGTTTCCGATAAGGGAACCGGAATTCCAAAAAATTCACTTCGCTACATCTTCGACAAATTTTACAGGGTCGAGGACAGCTTGACTGCAAAAACAAAAGGACACGGCCTCGGTCTGTCTATTGTTAAAAATATGATAGAAATGAATGGAGGAACTATTGATGTTAAAAGCGAATATGGAAAAGGTTCTACATTCATTGTAAAATTTCCGACACTAATGACGTCAGTTGCAGATATCGACCAATCTGCACCTGCTACCGCAAATGATTCTATAACTAAGGAGAAAGTTGGCCCATATGTCCAATAAAAAGATTTTGATTGTAGAGGATGAGCCAAGTTTGGTATTCACCCTTCAGGATACACTTGAAAGTGAAGGATATAACGTGAGTGTGGTATCCGACGGCGAAGCCGCAATCGAAAAAACAAAACAAATAAAACCCGATTTAATGCTTCTTGACCTTATGCTGCCCGGTATGAGCGGCTACGAAATCTGTAAAAAGATACGTGCAATGAAGTATACCTTTCCAATCATTATGCTGACGGCCCGGGATCAGGAAGTTGATAAAGTAGCCGGGCTTAATATCGGAGCCGACGATTATATAACAAAACCGTTTGGTGTGAAGGAGTTGCTCGCCAGGATACAGGCGAGGCTCCGCCGAGCAAGCTCCTATTCCAAATCAGGCCCGCTTGAGGTGCTAAAACTTGGAAATGTTAAAATTGATCTAAAAGAATCAGAAGTTATTAAACCGAATGGTGTCATACATCCACTGTCTACCCGCGAAGTGGAAATGATTCAATACCTGGTGGAACGAGCAAATCAGCCTGTATCACGTGATGAACTTCTTGAACAGGTATGGCGATACGAATACAGCACAAATACACGCACCGTGGATGTGCATATTTCAAAACTCCGTGCCAAAATTGAAGAGCACCCAGACGATCCTCACTACCTTGTCACACTGCATGGTGTGGGTTATATGCTCAAAATAAACTGATATTCATAGAGTGATAATACTAACCTTACCATACACCGGCTTTAATATCATTTGTGGAATATTGACATCAAAGCCGGCCGGTAAGTGACTCTTACTATTTCACCTCGAATAGCGTGAAGCGTGACTCAATATCAGGCTGATACCTTCTCAACAAACTCAACAAATCCGTTAAGCTGATCCTCCAGCAACCCCTGAAGCATATCTGATTTCAATCCTTCCGCACGATCAAAGTTTTTGTCGACACCTTTAATAAACATACGCTCGGAAAAAATAAGGGCTTTTCTGTAGGATAATATTTGCTGCAAATGTTCAACTGGGCGCAGTGCACCGAATGATCCTGCAGCCTCGCCGATAAAGGAAACGGGCATATTATCCATCGCTTCAGGAAAGGGAAGATAGTCGATAAACAATTTCAAAACGCCGGGAAATCCTCCATTGTACTCAGGAACAACAAATAAAAATCCGTCCGCGTCCAAAAAGGCTTTATTAAACGTTTTTACGCTTTCAATATCCTCTCCGTATTTTCCCCCTACAACATCAGCATATGGGAAGTCTTTAAGTGAGAATAATTCAACGTTGGCTTTGTCATCCATAAATTCTTTCACGTAGCCTGACACTTTTAAAGCATTAGAGCCGGGTCTATCTGTTGATGACAATATGTGGATTGTATTCATTGTTGGTTAACTGATTAGATTTTATTCAATTTAGTTTAATGTTAAACCTTTTGTGAGGTTGTAACGTTCACACCTCGCACAAAGTTTTTGCAATTGCCAAGGTTCCGTTCAGCCAAATATATAATCAATTATCCTGGACTGATAAAAAAAGCGGTTTTCCATTATATTGATATAAATAATTTAATTATAATAAAATGACATAATTTATTTTGTATTTACCGCCATTCATATTAAATTTTTAACCGAAAGCGATACTCGTGTTATGGTAGACATCGAGAAATAGCTCCAACAATCTCACCCGAAACGGATAGTTTCGGGTGAGACTTTTAAAGCTTCTCTCCCCTGATATTCCTTAATCTCTGCCAAAGCTTTGCTTCCCTGCCTGACTCGCCCGGCTCATACCATTTTTGATCTTTTAACTCGTCCGGCAAATACTGTTGCTCTACCCAGTGATTTTCATACTGGTGGGGGTATTTGTAATTTTCTGATGCATTTTCTGTCCCCAGGTAAACAGAGCTTTTTTTATTAGCTGTTTTATCTCGCAGATGTGGCGGTACCTGACCGGCACCTTTATTCCGAATGGTTTTATTTACCTCAAAAATTGCTTTAGCAGAATTACTTTTCACTGAAAGCGCCAAAAAGATTGCGCAATGAGACAGGAAATAAAGCCCTTCGGGCATCCCGGTTTTCAAAAAAGATTCATGAGTCGAATTAACAACAGTAATCGCATAAGGGTCGGCCATGCCCACATCTTCGGAAGCAAATATCAAAAATCGCCTGAATATGAAATTCGGATCTTCTCCTGCTTCAAGCATCGCATTCATCCAGTAAAGAGATGCATCAACGTCTGACCCCCGCATAGACTTGATTAAAGCAGATGCGTAATGGTAGTGCTCATCGCCGGTCTTATCATACCTTACATTCCGTTTCTGAATCGACTCCCGTGCAATATTAATGTCAATTACAACTGAACCGTCTTGATTTTTAGGAGTTGTGAGCGCAGCCATTTCAATAGCATTCAGTGCATTTCGTACGTCACCACCGGCATACTCTGCAAAATGTTCCTTTGCCTCTTGAGTCAGATCAAGATCTAAATAGCCCAGCCCTTTCTCCTCATCGCTCAACGAACGGTCAATCATAGTTACAATGTCCGGTTTTGTAAGCGGTTTGAGTTCAAAAAGCTGGCACCTCGATAACAATGGATTTACCAGCGAATAGAACGGGTTTTCAGTAGTAGCCCCTACTAGAATGATGACACCTGATTCAAGGTGTGGAAGCAGTGCATCCTGCTGGGCTTTATTCCAGCGATGAATCTCGTCCACAAACAGAATAGTGCGTTTGCCCGTCGCTTTTCGTTCATGATCTGCTTTTGAAACAACACGGCGCAGCTCTTTAATACCGTCTAGCACTGCATTTATGATCTCAAACCGAGCATCAATTTCTTTAGAAATAACATGTGCAAGTGTCGTTTTTCCGGAACTTGGCGGGCCATAGAATATGAGAGACCCTATCATTCCGCTTTCAATCATTCGCCGAATCATCTTACCCTCCCCCACCAAGTCTTCCTGCCCCACAAACTCATCGAGGTTTTCAGGCCGCATTCGCGTTGCCAGCGGCTGATTTATATTGGAACCCTTAAGTGTATCGCCATCGTCGTCTTTAAATAGATCCATTTATTAAAATTGGGTATAGTGTATATATAAGAATGCTTTTCAAACCCTGTATGAGAAATACATAATTTAAAGTGTTACCAATTTTATGATATATTCTCTATGGAGATGTATTGATTTTATTAAAATTCTTTAATCATCATATTATCGAATGTAAATAAATGATGTTTACAGAAAGTTTTCGCATGTTAGTTCATGCTTCTAATCAGTACATAAAACTACGTTACAAAACAAAAGCTTTAGGATAAATAATGAAAATCAGATTTGTCGACAGGTCAGACATAAAAGTATCAAGAAAAAGTAAATCTAAGTACCGACCGTTGAAGGAAGCCATTTCGGAGTTAGAGCCGGGTGGCGATGCGATCCAGGTTAAATTTTCCGACGAAAAAGAACTTACATCACTTCGCAATGTAATCTACACATATAACAGAGAAACGGGAAGCAATGTGCGCAGCAGTGCTGACATGTCTAAGAATCTCATTTATTTCTACGTTAAATAGACTGTTATATTTTCATTCAGTTGTAAGTTTTTTTTACGCTTTTTCCAATCCTCTACAGTTACTGCATCAACACTAAAAGACATAAAAAAGGCTGCCGAATTTAATTCGGCAGCCTAATTTTTTTGTCTCTAAACAAAAGGACTAAATTATTAGTCTTCGTTTTCCTCTTCTTCTTTTTTCTTTCCAGCCAGTTTCTCAGCTAGTCCTGAAACTTCACCCAGCGTTGGGGTTCCGGTTTCAATATTTTCAGGCTTCTTAGGAGCCTTTTTCTTCGCTTTGGAAGCCTCTTTCTTAGACTCACTTTCGAGCTGATTCAGTTCAATTGTTTTGCTTGATTCATCAAACTTAACAACAAAACCGCTAACTGTATCGCCTTCGCTGAAGGCTTCTTTATGATCTTCTATGTCGCCTTCCAGTTTAGAAGCAGGTAAGAATGCTTCGGCACCGAGCGGTAATTCAACAAAGAGACCTTTGTCGGTAATCTTGCTTACGGTTCCTTCTGCCTTTGTTCCAAGCCCATACTCTTCCGCATATTTTTCCCATGGATTATCTTCCACTTGTTTATGCCCGAGAGTAATTCGCCGGTTATCAAAGTCAACAGCAAGAATCACGACTTCAAGTTCCTGGCCTTTATCAACTGCCTCATTCGGATGCTCTATATTTTCCGTCCAGCTCAGGTCAGATACGTGAACAAGGCCGTCAATTCCGGGTTCGAGTTCAACAAACACGCCGAAGTTGGTAAGATTTCGAACTTCTCCTTTGTGCTTCGACCCAACAGGGTATCGCTCCAGGAGGTCTTCCCATGGATCCTGCTCGAGTTGCTTGACACCAAGAGAAATTTTCTTCTCTTCTTCGTTGATGTTTAGAACTACACATTCAATGATATCATCCTTCTGAACAAGTTGTGACGGATGCTTAATATGCTGAGTCCACGACATCTCACTGATGTGAATCAATCCTTCAACACCTTTCTCAAGCTCAATAAAAGCTCCGTAATCTGCAATTGAGACTACTCGGCCCTGAACCCTCATGTTGTCAGGATATTTGATATCGATGTCGTTCCATGGATGTGGCTGCAATTGCTTCAGACCCAGTGATACTCGTTTAGAGTCCTCATCAAAGTCGATTACTGCAACGTTCATCTTCTGGTCGAGCTTAACAATCTCTTCCGGATGATCCACACGTCCCCATGAGAGGTCCGTGATATGGAGGAGGCCGTCAACACCACCAAGGTCAATAAAGACACCGAAGTCGGTGATATTTTTGACAATTCCTTCCAGAACCTGTCCGGCTTCAATTGTTTCAAGAATTTCTTCACGCTGTTCTTCAAGGTCAGACTCAATAAGAGCTCTGTGAGAGATCACAACGTTCTCGGCCTGCATGTTCAGTTTCACAACCTGAAATTCCATCGTTCGATCGACATAAGCGTCGAAATCACGAACAGGACGAACATCAATTTGCGAACCGGGCAGGAATGCGTCGATGCCAAAGACATCTACAACCATACCGCCTTTAATTCGTCGCTTAATATGACCTTCAATAACCTCTCCGGTCTCATAAGCCTCTTCAAGATTCTCCCATGCCTGCAGGATGTCTGCTTTTCGGCGGGAAAGGATAAGCTGGCCTTCGCGGTCTTCAACTCTGTCAAGAAATACTTCAACTTCGTCACCCGGCTGAAGATTATCTAAAACCTTGTTACTAAATTCATTGACAGGAACAATTCCTTCAGACTTAAACCCGATGTCAACAATTACATACTTATCGTCAACTGAAACGACGATGCCCGTAACAATTTCTTTCTCTTCAATTTCACTAAGAGTTCCTTCGTACATGCCGGCGAGTTCGTGGAACTCTTCATCGGTATAGTCTTCTGACTCCGCCTGCAGCTGGTCAAATGTGTAGGTTTCTCCTTCAACGTCTCCTGAGTAATTCGGCAGTTCAAATGCTTCTTCAGGTGTTTCTTTACTTTCTTCGTCCTTTACGTCTTCTGACGCTTCTTTTTCTTCAGGAGCCTCTGCTTCAGCTACTTCTGTTTCAACATCAACTTGCTCTTCAGCGGTTGTTGTTTCTTCAATTTCTTCGTTTTGCGTGTTTTCTTTTTGTTCTTCTGACATTCAGGTTTCCAGTTAAAATTGCCATCCCGATAATTAGCGGGAGGATTAGAGTTAAGAGTTTATGTGTAATTTATTATTAATAATGGCTGCCATTTCAGCAACTTGTTCTTCAAATGTTTTACCCGTGGTATCAATTACGATTGCATCATCAGCTTTTTTCAGCGGATCCGCATCTCGAGTTTTATCTTTGTGATCTCTCTCTTTCAGGTTTTGGATTACACGCTCGCGTGTAACAGCATGCCCTGAGGCTTCCATTTCCTGATATCGCCTGTCTGCGCGCTCTTCAATGGATGCATCCATATAAAACTTAAGGTCTGCATCCGGAAAAACAGCAGTGCCAAGGTCTCGCCCATCTGCAATGAAGGTGTTTTGTTCTACAAGTTCACGCATGAACTGATTCACCTTTTTCCGCACTCTCGGAAGCGATGCAATATCACTTACATGGTTCGCGACAGCTGATGAGCGGATATCATCGGAAACATCATTGCCATTCAACCATACGGTAAAACTGTTGTTGGTTAAATCAACATTGAGATCCAAAGCGGGCAATAAATCAAAGAATTTTTCTTGATCGGGTTTTCCTTTCAGAATCCAGTAATAGGTAACAGCGCGGTAAAGAGCACCTGAATCTAAAAAATGTATATTTAATTGATTAGATAGGGCTTTTGCGGTGGAACTTTTACCAGACCCGGCGGGTCCGTCGATTACTATAATCATTATAGCCTCATTAAGTTAAATTTTTTGACTCAAAGATTCAATCCATTCTTGTACCTTAATTTTAGAAACGTTAATTTCCAAAGCTCTAAATATAACGAGTTATTCAACGTAATCTATAGAAAATACTATGCCACAACATAAATCAGCAATTAAAAGACTGCGCCAAAGTAAAAAGCGACAGCAGCATAACAAGGGACGAAAGACCAAGATGAGGAAACTTGTTAACAAAGTTTACGAATCTGAGAACAAAGAGGAAGCACAAGAGAACCTCAAAAATGCTGTAAGCTTTATTGACAGACTTACAACAAAGGGAATTCTTCATAAGAATACTGCAGCCCGACAAAAGTCTAAATTGACTCAGTACGTTAACAACCTTTAAGATCCGATCTATTGTCACATTCCACTGAACGATCACTGCTTATCATTCTTGATGGCCTCGGTATTGCAGATAATCCCGATGTCAGTGCAGTTGATAAAGCAAGTAAACCTTTCTTTGATTCACTTCTCAAAAATTATCCAAACGCAAAGCTTTCGGCAAGCGGTAAAGATGTAGGACTGCCGGACGGGCAGTTCGGTAACTCAGAAGTAGGCCATTTAAATATTGGAGCAGGGCGGATTGTTTGGCAGGAATTGACGCGCATAAATAAGTCGATCGAAGAAAAAGAGTTTTTTGAAAACAGCGTTTTGGCCGACGCGTTTGAGAAAGCAAGAGAAAACGGACGCATTCACTTTATGGGACTTTTGTCCGATGGTGGTGTTCACAGCTATAATTCGCATCTCTACGCACTCCTGGAGATGGCGAAAAAAAAAGGTGTCGACAACGCCTACATTCATGCTTTTACTGACGGCAGGGATACATCTCCCCACGGCGGAAAAGAGTATTGCAGGGAGCTTCAAAACAAAATAGATTCCCTCGGTGTCGGCGAAATTTCCTCCATCATAGGCCGTTACTTCGCCATGGATCGTGATAACCGGTGGGAACGCACCGAGAAAGCTTTGCAGCTTTTGATTAATGGCAAAGGTGAGGCGGCCGATAGCAGCGATGACGTCTTCGATAAAAGTTATGAGGACGGGGTGACTGATGAATTTATAGAACCTCATATCCTCTCAGACGACAGCAGCCGGATTCAGGAGAATGATGTTGTCGTATTTTTCAATATTCGGGGTGACCGGGCGCGGCAAATCACGAAGTCCTTATTAAATCTTGATGATGTTCCCGTTCAATCCGGCCTGAATCATTTGCATTATGTCACATTTACGTCGTACGACGAAACATTTGATGAGCATGTGCATGTAGCATATCCTCCCCTGCGCCTGAAGAATACTCTTGGGGAATTTGTTTCCGCTTCAGGATTACAACAGCTTCGTATTGCTGAAACTGAAAAATACCCTCATGTAACTTATTTTTTTAATGGAGGCGAGGAAACAGCAAATGAGGGTGAAGACCGAGTCATGATCCCCAGCCCGAAAGTGGCAACATACGATCTTCAGCCAGAAATGAGTGCGGAGGAAGTAGCAGACACACTCATTGATAACATCAACACAGAGAAACACCAGCTGGCAGTTGTGAATTTTGCCAATCCGGACATGGTTGGCCACACCGGTGATATGGACGCCACCATCCAGGCAATAGAGTTCGTGGACAAACAATTAAAAAAAGTTGTTGAAGCCGCAAAAGATCACGACTACAATATCGTTATAATTGCAGATCACGGTAATGCTGACTGTATGAAACAGCCGGACGGTTCCGCGCACACTGCACACACAACTGCAAATGTACCCGTTATTGTTATCAGTAATTCATCAGTCAAAAAGATAAACAACGGAATTCTCGCTGATGTGTCTCCTACCCTATTAAAGTTAATGGGGTTAGATGCTCCGGACGAGATGACCGGCACTCCTCTTTTTTAGCATTTAATCTCCGTATATTAAGAATAGTTATGAGCATGTCATTTGTTTGCATTTGCAACCATGCTATACTACTTTCGAAAAGAGCATGAACTAATAGTATTCTTCGCTCGTTACGCTACATAGAAATTAAATACGTAAATACGTAAAATCAGCAGGTCCCGATATGGAGGGTAATTTTTCAAGTAAAGTCCGAGACGTTATACAATTCAGCCGCGAAGAAGCGCTGCGACTCGGTCACGATTATATAGGTACAGAACATCTCATTTTAGGCATTGTTCGGTTAGGAGACGGTGTGGCTATTCGCATACTAAAAAATCTCGACTGCGACCTATTCAAACTCAAAAAGACAGTTGAAGATACCGTCAGAGGAACCGGCGGCACGGTAACCGTGGGGAACATACCGCTTACAAAACAGGCGGAGAAAGTTCTACGGATTACCTATCTCGAGGCTAAGCTTTATAAAAGCGATACAATTGGTACCGAACATCTATTGTTGTCGCTCCTCAGAGATGAAGAGAATATTGCTGCCCAGATACTGCAGCAATTCAGTGTTTCATATGATGCTGTTCGCGAGGAACTTGATATGATTATCTCAGGAAACGCCAGGGATATCGATCAGGGCGGCGCAAGATCAACAAGCGCAAGTGTCCCCTCCTCGCCGAAAGGATCACAATCATCAGGAAGTTCACGCGAGAAGAAAATGGAAAAATCAAAAACACCAGTACTTGATAACTTCGGCCGCGACCTCACGCAGCTCGCCGAAGATGGAAAACTCGATCCAATTATTGGTCGGGAAAAAGAAATAGAACGAGTCGCCCAGGTATTGAGCCGACGGAAGAAAAACAATCCCGTGCTTATCGGGGAACCCGGTGTGGGTAAAACAGCAATCGCTGAAGGACTAGCTTCCCGGATTATAGAGAAGAAAGTATCACGCGTTCTTTACAATAAGCGTGTGATTGCTCTCGATCTCGCCTCACTCGTTGCCGGTACAAAATACCGGGGCCAGTTTGAGGAAAGAATGAAGGCGGTTATGACAGAGCTTGAAAAAACAGAAAACGTAATCCTGTTTATAGATGAGCTTCATACGATTGTAGGCGCAGGTGGGGCCAGTGGCTCTCTTGATGCCTCCAACATGCTCAAACCTGCTCTTGCACGCGGAGAAGTCCAGGCTATTGGCGCAACTACATTAAATGAGTATCGCCAGTACATTGAGAAAGATGGCGCCCTCGAGCGACGGTTTCAGAAGATTATGGTAGATCCGACGTCTGTTGAAGAGACACTCGAGATTCTAAACCAAATCAAAGGCAAATACGAGAAGCACCACAGTGTAAATTACACTTCAGAAGCACTGGACGCATGTGTGAAGCTCACAGATCGCTACGTAACCGATCACTTCTTGCCCGACAAGGCTATCGATGCGCTCGATGAAGTGGGTGCACGCGTTCACCTGTCAAACATAACAGTTCCGCAACATATTCTGGATCTCGAAGAAGAGATTGAAACCACCAGCAAGGAAAAAAATGCTATGGTGAAGAAGCAGCGTTTTGAAGAAGCAGCTCGTTTAAGGGATACCGAAAAACGGCTCATTGAACAGCTCGAAGAGGAGCAGAAAAAATGGGAGAAGGAATCAGAAGACATTGTATACAATGTTGAAGAAGATGATGTAGCCTCCGTAGTGGCTATGATGAGCGGTGTGCCTGTAAATAAAATCAGCCAGAAAGAAGGTCAGAAACTCCTGAAAATGCAGGAGGAATTGGGCTCCCAGGTTATTGGCCAGGAAGAAGCCATAAACAAACTTACTAAAGCTATCAAACGGACGCGTGCAGGCCTCAAAGATCCAGCACGACCCATTGGTTCGTTTATTTTCCTTGGACCAACTGGTGTCGGTAAAACCGAAATGGCTAAAGTCCTTGCAAAATATCTGTTTGATAAGGAAGAAGCCCTCATTCGGATCGACATGAGTGAGTATATGGAAAAATTCAGCGTCTCACGGCTAGTTGGAGCTCCTCCGGGATATGTCGGTTATGAAGAAGGCGGAATTCTTACCGAGAAAGTACGGCGTAAGCCATACAGTGTGGTACTACTGGATGAGATTGAGAAAGCTCACCCGGATGTATTCAACATTCTGCTCCAGGTTCTGGACGACGGTATTTTAACAGATAGCCTCGGCAGAAAAGTTGACTTCAGAAATACAATCATTATCATGACATCGAACATTGGTGCACGTGATATTCGAAATATGGGTAAAGGAATTGGTTTCTCATCATCTGATGATGCTTTTGACTATGCTCAAATGAAATCGACCATTCAGGATGCACTGAAGAAAGTGTTTAACCCTGAATTCCTTAACAGAATTGATGACGTGCTTACGTTCAAACCACTCGAGCGAGAAGACATCCACAAGATCATCGATATCCTGTCAGAAGATCTCTTTAAGAGAATCAAAGAACTCGGGTTCGACCTTGAACTTACTAAAGGTGCTAAGGAATTTATCACCGATCAGGGATTTGATCAGAAGTACGGAGCTCGTCCACTGAAACGTGCACTTCAAAAGTACGTTGAAGATCCGCTTGCAGAAGAGATTCTGGGTGTGGAGCACGGTGAAGGCTCCCTCATAAAAATCAAAATGAATAAGTCCAGAGACGGATTGGAGTTTGATTGGACTGACGCGGAAAAAGATTCAAAAAAATCATCTGATTCATCTCAAAAAGATGAAGAAGAAACCGAATCTGAATCGAAAGAAGAGCAAACAAAAGCTTAAACGCTTTTATATTCCATTAAAGATTGCCTTAAAATTTGAAAAGCCTCAATTCCGTAATATGGATTGAGGCTTTTTTATTTCCAGAAATAGACCCTCTCGCATACCAAACTTAGTATCTTGTGCTTAAAATTGAGCTGTAACCTTTATCGGACGATTTATTCCGATAATTCTATAAGTATTAGATTGAACGTTTTCTATACTTATATGAGATCTCTGACGAAACATAATCGACTCGCTAAGTTGTACACGTTCAATTTGCCTCCGTTGAAGATCTACTGCGGTGATTTCAGGATTGGAAATCTGTTGATTCACTTCCTGCCCTCCTAAAGCTACAATAAGATTACTCTCCGGAAAATAAGCTGCCTGTAAAATGGTTGATCTTGATGAGGCACTGCCCAAACGCTCGGCTGAATCCCGTTGATAAACCTGCACTCTGTTACCTGAAAAAACAGTAATGAATTTTCCATCCTTAGTCACATTAAAACCGGCAACATCTAACTCGGACTCCATCTCATAAAGTAAATTTCCAAACCTGTCAAACCAATGAATTTTTCGGGATCCGTTTCCACCCTCAGTCACAACTGAAACGGTGTGATCCTTACGGGATACGGCTAAACTTAAAATGACACGGTTCTGCGAAATAAATATTTGGTCAGCCTCTCCATCTCCGGTCACAATTGATATCCGTGAACCGAGACTGTTTTGATATCTAATCACCGGATTGTAAGCCACTTTGATAACGCCGTCTTCACTCACCGCAATTTCCGATGTTTGCTCACCCCTGCTTGCTTGTGAACTATTAGAGTAGGTGTATGCCCGGTCACCTTTGGCATCAAAGAATGAGAAGTTCGCTACATTATCCCTCACGATAAAATCACCATTATCTAACAAAGTTAGGCCAATTGTTTCATCTGTTGGGCTCACAAATTCTAACTCTGTAGTAAGCAGTTCTTTTCCCTTGTAATTATATATATTTGCCTCAAGCCCGTTAATGCTTTCAAGGCAACCGATCATTGATAAATCATCGGAAACAGCTAAACCAACAGGTGATGAAATCGTTACCCGCTTATCAGTCCCAAACTGATAAGAGCTTCCCGATTCTGTCAAAAAGCCCTCTTGCAGTGGAAATTGAGAGGTATTCACGGTCTCATAGCCAGTATAATATTCAGCCGTTACAGATTGAGCGCTCAGCTGAGAAAAAACAGAAACTATCAGGATAAGTGTTAAAGTAAGCTTCATTAAGTAGAATAAATTTATTTTATATTGCGACGCCTTAAAGAACGAAAATTTGTGATTAAAATCACCTTATGCGCTATTCGGTTATTGTACCGGTTTACAACCGCCCGGAAGAAATCAATGAACTCCTCAAAAGTTTAACAGATGTTTCTTATAAAAGTTTCGAAGTACTCATAATTGAGGATGGGTCAACCGACACATGCGGGCATATTGTCGATCAATTTAAGGGCATATTAGATATTCACTATTACCAAAAAGAGAATACAGGGCAGGGATTTTCGAGAAACTTTGGGTTTGAACGTGCGAAGGGTGATTATTTAGTGGTATTTGATTCAGATTGTCTGATTCCTGCCCACTACTTTGAAGCGGTTAATGAACAAATAAATAAATTCAAGAAAATAGATTGCTGGGGTGGGCCTGATCGTGCACATGAGAGCTTTACACCCATTCAAAAAGCTATAAACTATTCAATGACCTCACTCTTTACTACCGGTGGCACGCGGGGGAATAAGCGTCATATTGGAACATATCATCCCCGAAGTTTTAATATGGGCATTTCACGAGACGTTTATTTGGCTACAGGTGGTTATTTAATTACAAGAATGGGAGAAGACCTGGAGTTCAGTATCCGTATTCAGAAAAAAGGATTCAAGACTTATTATATAGATGATGCGTATGTCTATCACAAACGAAGGACAAACTTTATTCAATTTTATAAACAACTATTCTTTTTTGGTCGTGCCAGGGTCAATATCTGGCGATTTCACCCGGAAGAGCTGAAGGCCGTTCACCTGTTTCCGCTTATGTTTGCTCTTGGCCTGATCTATTCAGTAGCAGGTAGTGTTTTAGGCCTTCCATTTGGTGAAAGCGTGTTGTACCTATATGGATTTTTTTTAATGATACTGGCAGTGGATGCATTCAGGCAAGAAAACAGTTTGGTGGTTGGTCTCTATTCCTCACTTGCCGGTATGATTCAACTTACAGCGTATGGCCTTGGGTTTTTGAGAGAGCTCATCAGGTTCCAAAAGTAGACTCATTTTTAAGATGCATATAATTACGTATATAAATTTTTTTACGGAATAGATTGCATTCAGAATTTAAATATTTTATCTTTGGATTCTGTTGAAAAAAAATATTTTTCCAACACGGGGAGTGGCGCAGGCCGGTAGCGCATTCGCTTTGGGAGCGAAGGGTCGCAGGTTCAAATCCTGTCTCCCCGACTTAATTTTGTTGAATTAGTGCCTGAGTGTTTTATATTTGTTTATTAAAACATTCTTAGAAAAGTATCATTCGTTATAAGGCATCACTCTTGTGATGCTTTATTGTTTGATGGTATTTGAAGACATTCAAGCATTGTACTTTAAAATAATGATCTTGATTTTGGATGTTTACGGGTGCTGTTTCGAATTGCAATTCAAGATTCCTGTTACAGAATCAAGAATTGATTGAGCGCCCGTAGCTCAACTGGATAGAGCAACTGCCTTCTAAGCAGTAGGTTACAGGTTCGATTCCTGTCGGGCGTACAAAGCCGTAATTGAAGTTACACGTTTCTTGATTTCTTATTGTTGACAGGTTTTTTTTAACTTATGAAAGTATTGCTTCTGAAGTTCGATTCCTGTCCGGCGTAAGATTTATTAAAACTGGCGACATGGCCGAGTGGTTAGGCAGAGGTCTGCAAAACCTCGTACGGCGGTTCAAATCCGCCTGTCGCCTCACAGATTTATTGTTTTACCCTGCCGCGTTCGTCTAGGGGTTTAGGACGCCGCCCTTTCACGGCGGTAACACGGGTTCAAATCCCGTACGCGGTACTCAGATGGAGCCCATAGCTCAGTCGGTTAGAGCGCCAGGTTGTGGCCCTGGAGGCCGTGGGTTCGAACCCCATTGGGCTCCCTCTTTTTTTGACTTATTGAAGACCAAATTTCTAAACTGCGGCCTCCTGAGGCCGTCGGGTTCCCCCCAATCGGGATGCCTTTGGCAGAACCCCATTGGTCTCCCTCTTTTTTGATTAGATTAAATCGTTTTACGACGAATTTATTTCATCACAGATTTTACGATTATACCAATTCAATGCCGCGTTCGTCTAGGGGTTTAGGACGCCGCCCTTTCACGGCGGTAACACGGGTTCAAATCCCGTACGCGGTACTCTTTTCCCAAAAAAATCACCCTATTTGCTGATACCTATTTTTTCTGATAACGGGGAATAGGCTGTTACTTCTTATCTATCACCCGTTATCTTTCACCCGCAGTTCAGGCAATGTGCATTTATATCAAGGTCGTTATAGCAACGCTATGACTACAAGCATTATTCAATTCGATTTTATTGACTAATGTTTTGGTATATATGTTGTATCTGACATACTTCTCAAAAAATTACGAAGAGCAAACTATTCAGAATAGAAATAAACAGACTGAACAGCACCGCCCACCAAAACCCTTTTATAGTAAATCCATCAACAAGCTTATCTGCAAGCATTAAAATCCAGGCATTTATTACCAGCGTAAAAAGTCCAAGCGTAAGAATTGTGAGTGGAAGCGTAAGCAAAACTATGAAGGGACGGATAAATAGGTTCAAAATAGCCAGCACAATTGCAACACCTAAGGCTGTCCAGTAATTTTTGAGGGTCACACCATTTAGCAAATAGGAACCAGCAAATATTACAATGCTGTTTATCAATAAAGTTTTTATCATCGAGCCGTGATTAGATTGCAGTTTGTTATTCCTACGAATCCCTAACAAAAAAGTTATCTGCGAATCCCTAACAAAAAAGTTATCTGACAATGAAATGGACATATTATAGCTCATTTGACGATTTCACCCCGCGCCATCTCCACGATGTATTAAAGTTGCGCCAAGAGATATTTATCATCGAACAAGAATGCATTTACAACGATATCGACGGACTTGATGATGTATCCGAACATCTATTGCTTTTTAACAGTGATGAGATTTTGATAGGGTATCTTAGAATCGTACCCGCTGGCAGTAAGTTTGAAGAGTGTTCTTTGGGCAGAATAGCGATAAAACACACCCACCGCGGCCAAGGTCTTGGCAAGACACTTGTAAGAAAGGGAATTGAAATAGTAGAGAAGGCCGGAGTTCAAGCTGTGAGAATTGAAGCACAGGCCCACCTTGAAAAATTCTATGAGGATATAAGGTTTCGGACAGTATCAGATATTTACATTGTGGATGATATTCCCCACCTGCAAATGATTCTTACTTCCTAAAGCATATTTCTTTATATATCCTGTCGTGTATTGATTAACCTGTTGTTGCAACGATGGCAATCACGACGAGAAGAGCAATTTTAAATAATAGAGATTTCCAGTTTTTCATTTGATTTAAAAGCAGCTATTTGGTTAGATAAATTTAATGGCTTATATGTATAAAAAGATCAGGTTAAGATCAAGTTATCCACAAATTAAATTTACCATGTTATGTGTTAATGTCCGGCAGCTGACCGCCTTCTATTAACAAGAGTGCCTTTACCCCAATTTGTTACATTAAACATTAAAATATTATAATGTTATTCTTGATCCAGCTGACCCTTTTCAAGCCGTTTAGAATTTCCCACAACATTCAAAGAGCTCATTGCCATTGCAATTTCTGCAAGCACCGGATGCATCCAACCAATGATTGCTGCCGGTATCATGAGAACATTGTAAAAAAAGGCCCAAAATAGATTTTGCCGTATTTTCTTCATAGTTAAACGGCTTAAATTTACAGCTTTTAGGACAGCATCTAAATCACCCTTTATCAATATGATAGACCCCGCCTCTATCGCAATGTCAGTACCTGAACCAAGGGCGATACCTACATCAGCCTGAGAAAGAGCCGGTGCATCGTTGATCCCATCACCTACCATTGCTACTACATTCCCGTTTCGCTGCATTTCTTTTATAACCGATACTTTACCATCTGGCTTCATCTCTGCCCTTACTGAATCGATTCCAATCTCTTTGGCGATCGCTTCAGCTGCTTTCTGTTGGTCTCCGGTAACCATCATACTTTTATAACCTAATTGATGTATTGATTGAACAGTAGAGCGCGAATCTTCCTTGATAGTGTCTCGAAGCCCGATTATAGATATCAACATGTTATCCACAACAATGTATATAACTGTCTTGCCTTGATTCATCAACGTATCAGCGGCTTTTTTTACATTAGCATGTCGTTCAATATTCAACTCGTCCATCAACGCTATATTTCCAGCGGCAACAGTTTTCCCATTTACATTGCCTTTGACACCCATTCCTGTATAGGACTGGAAATCCCTGAGAGCCGGTAATTCAGCATCGTCTCCAGCATATTTAGCAATTGCCTTTCCGAGGGGATGCTCAGATCGGGATTCAACAGCAGCTGCAAGTGGCAATAATTCTTCTGATGAATCACTAAAATGTGTCACGTCCGTTACTTCAGGTTCTCCTTTTGTTAAGGTGCCGGTTTTATCGAAAACAAACATTGTCACATCCTGAAGGCGCTGAATGGCTTCACCTTTTCGAATCAGGATACCGTTCTCTGCACCAAGGCCGGTTCCCACCATTAAAGCAGTTGGAGTTGCCAGGCCAAGTGCACACGGGCAGGCGATTACAAGCACAGCAAGCGACGCAAAAAATGCCTGGCTTACCACGGGCAGGTCCGTTATGACCCACGGTAAAAACTGATCGCCAAACAGAAGTACCGGCTCAAAAAATGATGGAAATGCCCACCAGCTAATAAATGTCAAAAGAGCCAGCCCTAATATAACGGGCACAAAAACGGCCGTTACACGATCAGCCACATTCTGAATTGGAATTTTTGATCCCTGGGCTTCTTCAACCAGGCGAACAACCTGGTTCAAAAATGAGTCTTCGCCTACTCTTTTCACCTTTATGCGCACCGATCCTTCTGTATTTATTGTTCCGCCGATCACCTCATCTCCTTTCTCTTTTACAGCCGGCAGTGGCTCTCCGGTAACCATTGATTCATTTACAGAACAGGTTCCATCAATGATATCACCATCGGCGGGGATTTTTTCGCCGGGTCGTACTATGACGGTATCCCCTTCTGACAGTTCAGATACCTCAACTTTTATCTCTTTCCCATTCCGAACAACATTGGCAAACTCAGCCTCAAGAGTCAGAAGTTTTGTGATAGCGTCTGAGGCCCGCCCTCTGGCCTTCGTTTCTATATAGCGTCCGGTCAGGTGAAAAGCCATTATCATTGCAGCAATCCCTGAAAAACTGTAAATCATCACATTTGTTAACCCAAGGTGGTATGTAAGTGACATCACACCTGTTAAGAGTGAAGCAAGGGTCCCAAGCGCTATGAGCACATCCATATTAGGCGTAAGATTCTTCGCAGATTTCCACGCTCCACTCAGGGTCTGCATTCCGGGATAAAATATCACAACGCCCGCCCCTAATGTCATTACAAACTCCATGATTGCATGGTTTACAAGTGTGTATCCAAGCACCATATCAACAAACATCCAGAGCATTAGTGGTAGCGTAATCGCCCAACTAATCATCATTTTGCGGCGAGCATCTTTAAAGTTTTCCTCCTCTCTTTCCCGCTTCTCCTCAAGTTTATTTTTTCGCTCAATATTTTGCTTTTTTGCGCTGTATCCAGCTGACTCCACTGCATCAAATAGATCCTGAAGCGACCCACTTTTCGACTGCCATGTTACGTAAGCTTTTTCAACAGGCAGGCTTACAGTGACCGACTGAACGCCATCTACATTGGAGAGCGCTTTTTCAACACTGTTAACACATCCCGCGCAGTGCATACCGGAGATTTGGAGTACAGTTTGATTTTCAGGCTCAGGAAGAATCAATTCATATCCAGCATCTTTTACTGCTGCAGCTAACTCGTCCCGTCCCGTTTTGTCTTCATCAAAAATCACAGTTGCATTTTCCGCAGCAAGATTCACAGATGCTTCTTCCACTCCTTCAACTCCATTTAACACTTTTTCAACAGTATTGGAGCAACCCGCGCACATCATTCCCTTCACGTAGTAGGTTTTTTTCTTCATCAATTTGTTTATTTTTTTTTGATATAAGAGGTGCGTGTTTACTTTAATCTCACCACTTGTACCAAGGAAATTAAGACTTGATCGCCTGACCAGCGTTATAAACGGATATTTCAGATGTGTAGAATTTTTGGATCAGAGATCATCCAATGACAAACGCTTTCGATCGGCACGTTTTAAATAATCAGTAACTGTCAGGCCGGTTACAGATTTAAATTGATTTGACAGATACTGAACGCTGCTATAGTTCAGTTTCCAGGCTATCTCACTTAAGGTGAATTTATCGTAGCCTAAAAGCTCTTTTACACGCTCTATCTTTAGTTTGATGAGATAATGTTCAATTGTTTCACCTTTCTCTTTTGAAAAGAGTTGGCTGAGATAAGAATAATTGAAGGGAAGTTTTTTAGAAAGGTATACTGAAACTTTAACGGGATCACGATTTTTCTCGATATGCTCAATATACGCAATCAATGTGGTCTGAATCCGTGAGACAATTTCCCCGGCTCGATTCGTAACAAGCTCAAAGCCTTTTTCATCAAGCTTATCCGAGAGCTGCTGTAATTCATCCGTTGTCAGATCTCTTTCAAAGTCGATAGTACCGATTTCTACACTGCTAACCGGGAGCTTTAGCCCGGTTGCCACGGCGGTTACTGATTCAACACACCGCGGACATACCATATTTTTTATTACTTTTTCCATACTCTCGCAACAAGATAGGAAATAACAGAGTTCTCTACAGTTTCTTCTGATAAGGAAGGCTCAATCTCCAAATTTTGCCAGACAACTCATCATTAGCCGTCGGCACAGAAGCTTATTATTCCACCGTCACACTTTTAGCCAGATTTCGTGGCTGGTCAACGTTACATTTACGATTTACGGCAATGTAGTAAGAAAGCAACTGCAGCGGAATAACGGTTAACAGCGGCGAGAAACAGTCTTCCGTTGAAGGAATCTGTATCGAAAATTCCGAAAGATCTTTCACATCGCCATTGTCATCATTCATAATTGATATGATGCGGCCTTTTCTGGCTTTTACCTCTTCAATGTTGGACACCATTTTATCATTCGTGTGATCCGTGGCCGCAATCACAACAACGGGCATCATCTCATCAATGAGCGCTATTGGACCATGCTTCATCTCTGCCGCCGGATAACCTTCGGCATGAATATAGGAGATCTCTTTGAGTTTCAGCGCTCCCTCAAGGGCAACCGGGAAGTTGTACGTCCGGCCCAGGTAGAGGAAGTTAGGAGCGTATGTAAAGAGCTTGGCCATCTCTTTGATGACCTCATTGCTATCGTTCAAAATTTTCTCAACTTTGGAAGGTATTTTATCCAGCTCACTGATCAGCTCTTTAGCCCGCTCTGCAGATATCACGCCTTTATCCTGCCCGATCCGAATTGCCATCATGGTAAGCACAACTACCTGTGCCGTAAATGCTTTTGTAGATGCGACCCCTATCTCGGGACCTGCGTGTGTAAACACCCCGGCATCAGTTTCGCGTGAAATTGTTGATCCCACAACGTTACAGATACCGAGCACCTTTGCCCCCTTATCTCTTGCTTCACGGAGAGCCGCGAGTGTATCGGCCGTCTCTCCGCTCTGGGAAATCACTAACAGTACATCTCCTTTGCCAACTAATGGATCTCTGTAGCGAAATTCTGATGCATATTCCACCTCAACCGGTGTTTTAGCCAGGTATTCAAAAAGATATTCTCCCACTAAGCCGGAGTGCCAGCTGGTACCGCAAGCAGCAATCACAATTCGCTTTGCGTTTACCAGGTCGTCCATTACGTCAACGAGACCGCCAAGCTGAATTGTTCCTTCCCCGGGATTGATCCGCCCTCTCATGCAGTCTGCAATCGATCGTGGCTGTTCGAAAATCTCTTTGAGCATAAAATGCGGGTAGCCGGCTTTTTCAATCTCTTCCAGCCCCATCGCCAACTCGTGGATCTCTTTTGTGAGATGGACATCGTCGATCGTTTTTACCTCATAACTATCCTTGGTAACCACGGCCATTTCACCGTCATCCAGGAATATGACCTTATTCGTATATTCAACAATTGGGGACGCATCCGAGGCAATAAACATCTCACCGTCACCAATGCCCAGAAGAAGAGGAGATCCTTTTCGGGCAACGTATAGTTTATCCGGCTCGCTCATATTTGCAATAGCGAGGCCGTAGGTACCCACAATCTGTTTCAATGCCAGCCGAATGGCCTGCTCAAAGTCCACTTCAGATGTTGAATAAATTTCTTCCAGAAGCTGTGCAATAATCTCTGTATCTGTTTCACTTTTAAAAGTACGGCCGCGCTCTATTAGTTTTTTTCTGAGTGATGTGTAATTTTCGATAATTCCGTTGTGTACCACGGCAATATTCCCTGATTCACTCAGGTGCGGATGAGAATTCACGTCATTTGGCTCACCATGAGTAGCCCAACGGGTGTGGCCGATACCGATTTTACCAAGCGCATTATTCTTTTTGAGCATATTTTCGAGATTCACCACTTTCCCTTTGCCCTTGTGAACCTGCATCTCTCCGTTCATGAGCGCGACGCCTGCCGAATCATACCCTCTGTATTCCAGGCGTTTTAGTCCTTTAACAAGAATATCTCCCGCATTCTTTTCCCCTACGTAACCCACAATTCCACACATACAATACCTGTCTATTAGATTAACTTATCGTAATTCTTATCGTCTTCGATGATTTTTACATAAGTTAGAGATCTGACTATCGATATAAAATTATTTCTTTCTATAGATATGGCTAAAATCATCACGTTTTTCGAGGATAAGTCTCTCAAGAATTTTCATCCTCTTACTCTAACCCGCCCAATATACGATCTTCGGGTGGGAATATTAACACTAAGTGAAAAATGGTTTCGGGCATTTAACATCGATGCTCATGCCACCGGATTACAACGAGATCATCTTAAAGATCTTTTCCCTTCACCATCGGCCCTTGAGTTAAACGATAGCTGTTACTGGATTAACCCGAGGGTGTTCCCGGATAAAAATCTGGTTAATCGTATACAGCAATTATCGGCAAATTCAATGTTAACTGACAACAATATTCTAATCGCGGCCCACTTGTCGTCAGAACTACATAACACCTGGCTTTCAGATGGAATAAATACATCTGATTTGAATGAATCGATTTACTCTGATTCATTTAAGATTCTGGATAATATCTGGCAGATTTTCCAATTTAACGGTGAAGAAATTAAAAGTGACCTGGATCGCATCAAAAATAAAAAAGCAGTTGATACCGGCGATTACAAGCACTCTGTTTTAGTTGACAACTTCCCGATTTACATTGATGATGAGGCGATTATAGAGCCTGGTGCAATTCTTTACGCAGAAGACGGACCGATCTATATTGGAAAAGGAGCGCGCGTTATGGCCAATGCAGTCGTGCGGGGAACAGCTGCAATCTGCGAAAAGTCCGTTGTAAAAATGGGGGCGAAAATTTATAAGGATACAACTATCGGTCCGGTCTGTAAGGTTGGCGGAGAAGTGTCGAACGTGGTGTTTCACTCTTACAGCAACAAAGCCCATGATGGCTATGCGGGAAATTCTGTATTTGGCCAGTGGTGCAACCTGGGTGCCGACACAAACACGTCTAACCTGAAAAATAATTACAGCACCGTTCGGTTCAGAGACTGGGAATCCGGCGAGGAAGTGGATACAGGTCAGCAGTTTATCGGCACAATTATGGGGGATCACTCGAAAACCGGTATCAATGCCATGCTGAACACCGGTACTCTATGCGGAGTGTGTTGTAACCTGTTTTCTGATGGATATCCGCCTAAATATATTCCATCATTTAGCTGGGTAAGCGGAAAGGACATCGTACCTTACCATTTTGAGAAAGCTGTGGACGCCATGGAAAAAATAATGCAGCGCCGCAATGTTAAACTTACTTCTGCCTATAGAGAACTAATGTACTCCATTTTCAACTCTGCCACCTAAATGGTAAGCGATTTCGAATGAATTTTGGCAGAACTATTTCACTGACTACAGCAGAACTTTACTAAACCGTATTTTTGTCAAATCTCATCGTTATCGCCACACTGAGATACTCTTGTAGATAATATGGCCCGTTTTCCCGGCCAACTAACAGACTGACATTGAACAATGACCTACCTTCTGATACTACAGCCATTTTATGATATTAATAAGTGAGACAGCGACTTATTAATTTTCCCGGACTTTGATTGCATATCACTACATTTTTTGTTTATTACAGTGTAGTGGGATTATTCTAAGCTTTGTCGTTTTAGTTCTATACTTGTATTTCGCAAGACTTATGAAGTATTCCCGTCATTTTAATAACACATTAAAACCTGAGGGATTATGAAAGTAAAAGACATTTTAGATAAAAAAGGAACTGAAATCTATTCAGTTAAGCCTGAAGAATCCGTACTTGAAGCCATTTCAAAAATGGCCGAACTTAAGATAGGTGCTTTACTTGTGATGAAAAATGACTCTCTGGTAGGCATCATATCTGAGCGAGATTACCGAAACAAAATAATTTTGAAAGGACGTACATCCAAAGATACGCCCGTTTCACAAATTATGATTGATAAGGTAATTTGTGTTGAACCCACAGATAATATAAACCTCTGCATGCAGCTGATGACAAACAAAAAAATCCGCCACCTACCTGTCTTGGATAATAAATCCGTGGTGGGTGTTATCTCTATTGGTGACGTGGTGAAAGCTGTCATAGAAAGTCAGAAGAGCGAGATTGATACCCTTCGAAATTACATCGCAACCGGCGGCGGTTATCCGGCTTAAAATTATGGGCTGTAGTGATTTGATACAGGTTTAGCCTTTAGTTTGATGTTAAATTTTCTTTATTTACACGGAGGATACATCAACAATTAACTCTACAGGAGAAAGTTATGCAAAGCACACTACGTAATATTGGTCATTATCTTTATGCCCTTCCTTTTGCCGTTTTCGGGCTTTTTCACTTTATGAATGCTGGTAGTATGGCGGGAATGGTTCCTTTGCCAGGCGGCGTTTTTTGGGTCTATTTCACAGGAGTCGCATTAATTGCAGCTGCCGTCAGCTTTGTTATTGGTAAAAAAGTGAGACTGGCTGGTACGCTGCTTGGAATCATGCTCATCATTTTTGTCTTGTCCATACATCTTCCAGGAACAATAGGTGCAGATAACCCGCAGGCTATGCAGATGTCAATGACATCCTTGCTTAAGGATCTTGCACTTGCAGGAGCTGCATTTTACATTGCAGGGTCAACAACTGAAGAAAACGCCTGAGACAGGAATTAACGACATACATTCAATATAGCCGGCACTTACATTTTTGTGCCGGCTTTTTTATTACAGAGGCAGATTGTCGTGCTTTTTTTTCGGCACTGAATCTACTTTATTCTGGCAGAGTTCAAACGCATGAATCAGTTTATCACGAGTTTCATGAGGTAAAATCACATCATCAATAAATCCTCTGGCAGCTGCTTTATAAGGATGAGCAAACTCTTCGCTATACTGATCTTCAAGTTCTTTCTGTTTTTCTTCTGGGTTATCTGCTTTGGCTATTTCTTTACGGAAAATAATTTCCACTGCTCCTTTTGTACCCATCACCGCAATTTCAGCTGACGGCCAAGCCACGTTATAATCCGCGCGTATATGCTTGCTGTTCATCACATCATACGCTCCACCATACGCTTTTCTGGTGATGACTGTCATTTTAGGCACGGTTGCCTCACAAAACGCATAAAGAAGTTTTGCACCATGTTTGATAATACCGCCCCACTCCTGATCGGTACCCGGCAGAAAGCCCGGTACATCTTCAAACACAACAAGTGGAATGTTGAATGCATCACAAAAACGGACAAACCGGGCTCCCTTTACAGAAGCGTCAATATCGAGAACACCTGCGAGCGAAAGCGGCTGATTGGCCACAATTCCAACCGACCGCCCATCAAGACGGGCAAACCCTACCACAATATTGTCTGCGTAATGTTCGTGTACCTCATAAAAAGACTCTTTATCCATCACACCGTCAATCACATCTTTGATATCATACGGTTTATTGGGATTATCCGGAACGATATCATCGAGCTTTTCCGCTTTCGCTTTGTCTGGTTTGGCGGCGGTCTGACGGGGGGCTTTTTCTTCGCAGTTTTGAGGAAGGTAGCTCATTAGGCTCCGAATATCGTGCAGGCAAACGGCGTCGTTATCGGACGCAAAATGTGCCACGCCTGATTTAGTTCCATGGGCAGAAGCACCTCCTAAATCTTCTGATGTTACTTCTTCATGAGTCACCGTTTTTACCACGTTCGGACCGGTCACAAACATGTAACTTGTATCTCGGACCATAAACACGAAGTCTGTCAGTGCGGGACTATACACTGCACCACCGGCACAAGGGCCCATAACAGCTGAAATTTGCGGTACAACGCCGGATGCCATTGAATTACGCCAGAAGACTTCTGCATATCCACCGAGTGAACTCACGCCCTCCTGGATACGAGCGCCGCCGGAGTCGTTCAGGCCTATAATGGGCACTCCATTTTTGAGAGACAGATCCATCACCTTGCAAATTTTTTCGGCATGGGTTTCTGACAACGATCCGCCAAATACTGTAAAATCCTGGCTGAACACGTAAACAGGCCGTCCTTCAATTTTTCCGGAACCGGTTACAACACCATCGCCCAGAATGTGCTTTTTATCAAGGCCAAACGCATTGCTGCGGTGCTGAACAAACGCGTCGATTTCCTGGAACGAGCCGCTGTCAAGAAGTATGTCGATGCGTTCGCGAGCCGTTAGTTTTCCTTTATCGTGTTGTTTTTCAATCCGGGCTTTACCACCGCCAACTTTAGCGTTTTCACGCATTTTTTGAAGCCGGTCAATTTTGTCCTGTTTACTCATTTGATGTCTTTTTTAAGATTTATATTCGTCAAAATAGGCCTGCAGCCTGTCGGTGAAATCAACAGCCTCTTCATCATACATATCTACGAGATTCCTTGCAAAAATCTCTTTTTCGATAAAGCGGCTGGCCTGATTCCAGTTTTCAAGTTTATTCAGGTCGATAAGAGCTTCCTCGTACGCCTTTTCTGACCCACTAAAAATGTGGGATGTAAACCGTTTTTCATCATCCTTCAACCAACCGACCAACTGGTCTGTCGAATCCATATCATTCTCCCGCACCGTGAGATCAATGAGCGGAGCGTCTTCATCGTCTTCATCCTGCAAATCCGCAAACTCTGAATATTCAGGAATATCTTCCTCTTCTATGTTGTCGTCATCTCCAAGAAATGATTGCCAGATTGGGCTCTCTTCGTCCGCTTCAGAAGATTCTTCAGCAGACAAATTATTGGTCTTAGATTCCTCGCCTGCTTCATCAAAAGAGTCATCTTTAGCTGATTCATGATGTGAATCCTCTTTTTTCAACACACCAGTGGAAACGTCAGCATCGTCTTTTGAATCCTCCCCGGAAACAAACTGATCGGCAAAACGCTCTTCATACTCTTCTGAATCAATCTGATCCACTGTACTTTCCTCATCGTCATCAAACCGAACGTAAAGTGGAGTATCTTCATCACTGTCTTTTACGTCGCTGTCATCCCTGTCTTCGTCAAAAGCAGATTTTTCTGCACCAGCGCTTGCAGCGTAAATCTCACTTTCTTCAGATAATTCTGCAGATCGGTGCTGATTTTGAAACGTACCCAGAATAGAATCATCATCGTCGTTACTCTCCTCTGACTCTTTTGCTGAAGTTCTTGATGCGATATGTTGTTTTCCAATTTCACTCGTTTCACTTTTGTTCTCTCGCGACGATGATTGAACGTCCTTAGGTTTGACGGAATCAGATTCTTCATCAAAACCCTGAAATCCACTTACTGAAGCGTCTTTCTTAATTTTCTCAGCGTCTGGCATACCCGAGTCAGACGTGTCTTCCTCCTTGGCACTGGATTCTGTTGATTGCACATCAAACAGTGAGACCTGATCTTCTTCATACCCCTCCTCGTTCAGGAGATCCGGAGAACTCAGTATTTCTATAAATTCAATTTTATTGAGTGATCCGCTGAGCAGGTCGAACCGTCGGGAGATGCGGTCCATATTGCGATCTCTGAAAAAGATGCGAAACAGTTCCGTATCAATTTTTGGCCCTGCTAAAATGAACAGAGGCTGAAGAAGCTGTGCCCAGTTCAGAGAGTTATAATTTGCGGTGATGCGTTCATCAACCTTCATTACCACACGCCGAGCCGTTCCAATTTCAATCTCAGCTAAGCCTTTTCGTTTCATGTATTTATGGATGGCCTGAGCGAGATGCGAATTTACCGAAATAAACGATAGACGTTTTTCCAGCTCCTCGATTGATAGCTTTTTTTTGGGCCCAAACAGAATCTCCGGTATTGCTTTCCGAGGCTGCAGAATCATTTCCATGACATCAGCAATCGCAGTTTCAAAAACAGTAGAGGCAAAAGCCGCCGGCATTCTGACTTCAGCAACAATTGCATCAATAAATTGCTCCCATGCATCCTCAACTTCTTTGGCAGACATGTCCGCCCATTCAGAATGCGGCGGCACAATTGATTCATTTAGATTTCTGTAGATTTCAACTTCTACCCTCTGGATTAAAAACTCGGGAATATCGTATTCCCGAAGGTCGTCAGGGGTGTAAAATGATCTGTTTCCGGACAGCTGATCCGTAATTGACGTTGTGACGTTTCTTATAAGTTGCTCCATACCTGCAATCTGATTTTTGAGGAATATATGGGTTCAATATCTTTCAACGAAACGAATGTCCGATATTTCATTCAGCTCCAAAAAATTTACTAATCTAATCATTATTGTTTAGTGAACCGATCATTATCTTTCGCACATGGTTACACTTAAAGTTGACAAGCTTGCAAAATCGTATGCTTCCGAACCTGTTTTTAAAGGCCTCTCTTTTCAATTTAGAGGAGGTGTTATCGGAATTGCGGGTCCGAACGGATCAGGAAAATCAACGCTGATGCGGTGCGTAACAGGACTGACGCGCCCGACATCCGGCACTGTTACATGGAGTGTTAACGGAGACGAGTACTCAACCGGCACAATACCTTCCATGCTCGGTTATTCGGCTCCGTACGTGAATCTTTACGAAGAACTTACCACATCTGAAAACCTGGCGTTTATCCGTGACCTCAGGTCATCGCAGGAATGCGAAGCGATACCTGAATTAGTTCAGCGGTTTGATCTCACCGAATTTGCCGACTCGCCCTTCGGTGATCTCTCATCAGGCCAGCAACAACGCGTGAAACTTGCCGTAGCCGCCGTTCATCGTCCGGCTATTCTTTGCCTTGACGAACCCGGTACAAACCTCGATGAGCCGGGACATAGGATTGTAGAACAGATGATACGCTCTTGTGCAGAGAATAGCGGCCTTGTTCTTTTGGCATCAAACCAACCCCGGGAGCTGGATCTGTGCGATCATATTCTTCCGGTAGCGGGAGCCAAAAAGTAATTATTTAAAAGCATTTGCCTTACCGATTTAAATTTACAGGCCAGATTGGATTTACTCCCTTATCCTTCGTAGGAGACTTCATAAAAAAGGGCAGTCGCCAGAGCGCAGTACAAAATCTAATCTAATTTAAATTAACTCTTATTATATTGGATTTTATAACTACAGATCATACATATGAAGAAGCTCGAAGATATAAAAAAGAAAATCAGACCAATCCTTAAAAAATACAGCATCAAAAAAGCTGGTATTTTCGGGTCATCTGCAAGAGGTGAATCTGTGGTAAATGATCTTGATCTCCTCGTCAAAATCGATAGAAAGATAAGCTTGCTTGAGTTCATCGGAATTCAACAGGAACTGCAAGACGAATTGGGAATGAAGGTTGATCTGGTTGAATATAAAGCCATCAAATCTGCATTAAAGGATGACATCCTGAGAGATGAAGAACCCGTGTTATGAGCAAGAGAAAGCCTGATGTATAATCATTCAAGCATTTAAAAAATCTGCCTGTTGCAGGCCTTTAGCCTGCCTTGATTACGCGCATTCGATACCCCGGGCGCTGCCCTAGTCTGAGTTGTTTCAGGCTTACAGCCTGTTGTGCTATGTCCAAATACTGTTCTCTTACAAATGCTTGTGATGAGATCATCACATACTTGTAATAAGTACAGAAGCCCATAAGGAACCTGTTATATGGAAAGACATTTCCATTCGATGTAGTAGATCTTTAGGGTGTCCTAATGTCGAACTCAGGAAAAAAATAGTAATGCGGGGAGAGGGTATTTTTCCGAAAGAATCTTCCCAAGTAATCCCTTATGGGGCCTGCGATGGAACCCATCAATACCCTTTCGGGGTTTACATCCACAGGATGTAAATTCCCTCTCCGTAATGCCAATAAAAAAAAGGCAATGCCCACTTACTGAACAGTGCCTTTTAAATCAATCTTAATGCGGAGAGAGAGAGAGAGGGATTCTTCCAAAAGAATCCCTTCGGGGGAACCCTTCGATACCCGTAGAGGGTATACTCAAATGAACTAAAATTTACTATGCCTAAGACAAAAAAAAAGCACCATCCAATTTATGAACGGTGCTTTTCAAGTCAATTTTGTTGCGGAGAGAGAGGGATTCGAACCCTCGATACCCCGTTGAGGGTATACTCCCTTAGCAGGGGAGCGCTTTCGACCACTCAGCCATCTCTCCGTGTGGTCAAAACAGGTTGTGCCTGATTTGAAGAGCATCAAATATAGGAAGCTTTTAGATGCCTTTGCAACCCTGATTTTGATAAAGTTTCAGAATGAATGGATTCGGCATTTTTGATTGTCAATAGCAGATAATACATAAACTAATGTGGTATCAATAGTAATCTCTCTGAAGTGAGTCATCGGATGAGTCAGTCAAAATTCAAATGTTGATCTGATATGTCCCGGCTTTTAGAAAAACTCATCCGATGACAATACACCATTACTCTTCAAGAATATAGATCTGACCCAGGTTTCGGCCTTCCTGGGCATAATCGAGTCCGTAGCCAAGAACAAAGAGGTTGGCAATTTTAAAGCCTACGTATTTCAGCTCAACCTCGTGATGTGTGGCTTCTGTCTTATGAAGCAGCGTGGCAGCTGAGAGTGAGGCGGGGCCAAACTGCTTCAGCTTTTTAAAGAGGTAGTTCATTGATAGCCCGGTATCCACGATATCTTCCACTAAAATGACGTGGCGACCTTTAATGTTGGCATCGATATTTTTGAGATCTGTAACGTTTCCTGACGATACCTTTTCGTCACCGTAGCTGCTTAGTTTCAGAAAATCGACCTCGCAGGGTATGGTTACATATCGCATCAAATCAGACAGAAAGACAAAAGCTCCGTTTAGCACTCCTATAAAAATGGGCTTTTTATCTTTATAGTCCAGGCTGATTTGGTCTCCCAGTGCTTTTAACCGCTGCTGGATCTCTTCCTGGGTTAGATAGATCCGAAATTGTTCGCCGTTTATATTTACTTTTTCGGGAAGATATTGATCCATTTAAACGTCGGTATCGATTAGTAGTATCTGATTTGTAGCTTTTGTGCACTTAAACTGCTCTGATATCACCCCAATCTGTCGCCGTGATGTGAGGTGCGGAAATATAACGGCACAAATTATTCCATCAAAAGATTCTATCAAATAGGTATGGTTTTTTTGAACCGTTGAAATTTTTTTATCGGTGAGCAGATCAGCCACTTGTTTATGGCCATCCATCCCGAGAGGCTGAATCCGGTCACCATCACGCCATGGCCTGAGTGTGAGTGGCCAGTCTAACAGGGCGGCATCAAGCTGCAAACAATTCGGTTTAATTTCGCCTTTCCACGGAAGTAGCTTTATTTGAATGGAATTCTCCCGGGATATTAACGGTAAATCTTCCGCCCTGATGGTGATCGTATGTGGCATATGCTCTTCTTCATCTATAACCAGGCAAAACTCATCCCGATTTCGAACGAGCCTGAGCTTTTCTCCAAATTGTAGAAATCCGCCTGTTTGCAAGTTATCCAACGCATTTGTTTGATGGAGCTCACCGACTGAAATTTTTACATTTTGTGCATTTTTTTCGATAAAGCGGTGAATTATAGGCGGCCATAGATCTTTAGGGAGAGCGAGCAAAGCGTCACGATCAATTTTCATCGGCTCCTGTTCAACCTGGCGGAGCAGAGCCTCTGCCATTAAACTGAATTGATTCGCTTTTTCCGGAATTCGCAGAAGATTTGTTTTCCAGCCCGGAATCAATTTATCCAGTCGCGGAGAAACTTCATTTCGAATAAGGTTTCTGGCGTAGGCAGATGTTTGATTGGTCCTGTCTTTGCGAAACGGGACGTGCTGAGCTTTAGCAAACTCAAGAATCTCTTTTTTGGTCACGTCGAGAAGCGGCCGGAAAAGTTCATCATCCACGATGCTCATTCCGCTCCATGCCCCGGGAGCGGCTCCGCGCAGAATTTTCTGTAATATTGTTTCAACCTGGTCATCCCTATGGTGAGCTGTTATAATAAACCCGGCATCCAGTTCATGTTTCAGATCACGAAACATAGTGTAGCGAAGATCTCGTGCCCAAAGCTGAGTATTTGATTCCTCTACTTTAACCGGATCAAACCGGGCCGTGATGCAGTCGAACCCCCACATGGCAGATATCTCTTCTACAAGCTCCATATCTTTATCTGATTCTTCACCCCGGAGCTGGTAGTTACAGTGAGCCACTGTACAGTTTACATCAAACCGGTGGAGCAGGTAGAGAAGCACCATAGAGTCTACGCCGCCACTTACGCCACAAATAAACATGGAAGAGTCGTGTTGCTCAACTGTTGAGAGCGCTTGGCGAAATGCCTTAACGATCTGGAAAGACTCGAATCTGTTCATAGGAGAAGGTATGCACATTCAATCCTTCATTCAACATCACACACTCCCCTTTATCGTTCATCCCCAGAAATTTGTACTTTTTGTCCTGAGCCTCATCATTAATCGTAACGTTTACCCACTGGCCAAACCCGTCGAGTCGCTCATTCACATCCTTACAAAGTTCTGTATCCCGGTGATGCCATCGGGTGTAGAGATGTTCGATTTCACTCAATATTGCACAAAGTGTATTCTCTCGTAAAACAGGGGTGCCTTTTTCAAGTGCCATGGATGTTGCCTCCACCGCAACAGCATCCCCGAATTTTTTTTGATTTACGTTCAGGCCAATCCCAACAAGGACACGCTCCGGGCTGCGACCTAAGAACACTGATTCTGTTAATATCCCGGCGACCTTTTTGTCATCAATCAACAGATCATTCGGCCACTTTATTTTACACTGTTCAATACCTGCCCGGTCTATAGCACGAGCCACTCCAAGTGCGCAACAGAGTGTCAGCAGCGGCAGGCGATCTCCCGAACCGGGCTTGAAAGCAATTGTAAACGTTAAGTTTTTGCCTTTCTCAGACTTCCACGCACGCTGATACTGCCCTCTGCCCTGAGTTTGATGATCTGCAACACAGACGGTCCCATGCTCGAACTCATCTTCATCCGCAGATTTTAACAGGCTGTTTGTTGATTCAACTGACTCCTTATAGATCAAATCGGCTCCAAGCCAGCTCGTATTCAGGTTCGACCTGTAGAGATTACAATTGAAGGATTCCATTATAGCTGGTTTGGATATTTGATTTGATATCTGGTCTTAAAAAATGTTATCGATTATTTGAGTCGCAAACGTATCGTTACGTATGATGCAGCTCAAGCTTTTTCTGCCACTCACTAAAAATCAAATTCACATCCGAAAACGTTCGAGCATTCAACACCTGCGTTGATTTCTCTTTAAATTCAGCAAGCGAATGGGTGCACAACATCTCTTTTACGGCCGGAATGGAGTTCGTGGTCATACTTAAATCGCTGATGCCCATCCCCAGAAAGCAAGCTGCGTACAACGGGTTAGAAGCCATTTCCCCACAAACCGAAATGGGTATTCCGGCTTCCTTAGAGGCGTTTACCACAAACTGAATCATTCGCCAGATTGACGGATGTGACGGCTGATATAGAGACGAAATTTTACCGTTTCCCCTGTCCACAGCCAGCATGTATTGTGTGAGGTCGTTTGTGCCAATGCTAAAAAAGTCGACCTCTTCGGCCGCTTCTTTCGCCATCATTGCAATTCCGGGAACCTCAATCATGATTCCAAACGGAATATCCGAATCAAATTCAACGCCAGAATCCCGTAGCTCGTCTTTCACGTCTTCCAGGATATCTTTTGCCTTCTCAATTTGCTGCATGTGAGATATCATCGGCACAAGAATTTTTATCTTCCCTCTGTATTCTGCAGACACACGAAGGATAGCCTCATACTGCTGACGAAGGAGATCTGGTTTATCGAGAAGCATCCGTATACCTCTCCACCCGAGGAACGGGTTATGTTCTACCTCATGATTTTCCGGCAGCTTATCACCGCCGGCATCAAAAAGCCGAATGATGACCGGATCTTCCCCTGATGCTTCTGCAACCTGGCGGTAGAAATCGATTTGCGTTTGCACGTCGAAACCGCCTGACTCAAACAAGATTGTTTCGGTCCGCAGCAACCCAATACCACGTGCTCCATGTGTTTTAATCCGGGGTAATTCACTTATAAACTCAACATTTCCACGAATTGTAAACGAACAGCCACATTCGGTTTCATCGGGTTCAGACGCCCATTGAAGAGCAATTCCTTCTTTTCTGAGCTTTTCCTGTTTGTATAATTCCACCTCCTCCTTCAGCCGGTCAGTGGGCTCGAAAAGAACCGATCCTACATCGCCATCAATCATGACAAATTCGAAATCTTCAGGACGCATTCGTTTCCAATCAACGCCAATCACGCAGGGTATGCCAAGAGAATGGGCAAGAATAACAACATGTGATGTCAGCCCTCCTTTTTCTGTCACTATTCCGGCGAGATTAAACCGGCTGAGCTTTATCATTTCAGTGGGAGAAAGTTCTTCAGCAAAAATAACGCCGTTATCTGCATGAATATAATCAGGCTGCTTATTGCGGACCGTATCAATCAATTGATCTCTGATGGATACAACATCAATTGTTCGGTCTTTCAGCCAGTTTGCTTCCGTATTTTCCAGGAGCTGAATGTATTCATTGAATGAGGAAAAAATGGCGTAAACAGCCTTAAATTTCTGATCCTGAATTTTCCCAAGTATCGATTTTTTAAGTTCTGGATCACGCAAAAGCTGAACCTGGCTTTCCATTACGTCCGCAACGTCTTCCTCATTATTAATCTTTTTCAGCCCTTCAAATTCTTTAACGAGCTCGTCCAGCGCTTTTTCAATTAGCTCTACTTCATCATCAATTCTATCTTCATTGACCTTTTCAGGCTTTACTATCTTTTTTTCCGTATTGATGATAACCGGACGACCCACACCGCGCCCTCCCGCTCCCGGTGTACCCAACAACGTTCTGTCCTTCAGGTCTTGTTCTGTGGTGGTGCTCATTCCTGTTTGAACTTATTTTCAAATAGTTTTATCAGTGCTTCAATCGCTTCATCTTCATCCGGGCCTTCCACGATCAGCTCCATTTCCGACCCTTGTTCTGCAGCAAGCGTCATTAAGCCAAGAATACTCTTTCCATTGATACGATATCCGTACATTTCGATCTGCAGGTCAGATTTAAACCCTGAAGCGGTTTTCACCAATACTGATGACGGCCGCGCATGCAGGCCCGACTCATTCAGTACCGTTACTTTTTTCTTTCTCATCCGATGCTTCTACTGTTTAATTTCAATTATCTTTTATTTGTTTCCAAATGAACATTATCTCTCTCAGCCGCGGTCCGTCAATTCATTTACTGGCCTAAAATAACTAATTAATCATGGAATAGAACATCTTTAACTTTTATTGATCTGTTTTTTCTTTAATAGTCTATTTCATTGCCGCTTAATGAGTTGAATCAGCTCCGGTTTACAAAATGAGTGTTTCCCTTCACGCTTTCGTGAACCGCTGCTTTACAGACGGTATCGGGACCATAACAGTTGTTGAGGCAGTCGGTAGCCCGGTAGAGATGTCGAACCTGTTCCTTTTCCTGGAAAAAGATTTCGAGCTGCTCCGTCTGCTGCATCTCAATAGTATGCATACCAACACCCCGGATTTTGATCCCTTTTTTTAACGCACTTTTCACAATATACATCGCCTCATCAAGGCAGCTCTGCAGCACATAATCATCGAGATTGGTAAAGCCGGGCGTGTTGAACGCAAATGAGCGTCCCTCCCAGTGTGCCTCCTGGAAACGGATGTGACATCCCCAGCGCCGGGCTTTGCGCCGGTAGCCGCGCATGCGGTAGCACACCTTACGCACCGCTTTTACGATTTCGCCTTTTACCGCATCGGGATCATCCGTCCAGTCGGAGAACGTGTGCATGTAGCTGACTTCATCGGGCACGTGATCGTCATTCTGCAGCACTTTGGCGCGGTCGCGTCCGGTCACGGTTTCCCAGAACAGCTGCCCCTGCATTTCGCCAAACAGCTTTTGAAACGGCACTTTTCCCTGTTTCACCGCATCAGCAATCGTCAGTATTCCATATTTCTTAAGATGTTCATAGCGCCGGCGGCCGATTCCCCACACCTCGTCCACGGGAAGCGGGTAAAGATACTGGGCTGCGTCATCGGAACTCATAATCAGCAGTTCGCCATCCGGTTTTCTCAGGTCTGATGCGAGCTTCGACCAGGTTTTGCTAGTAGCTACTCCCACGGAGCAGACCAATCCCAGGTGTTCATAAATTGCTTTCTTCAGCCGCTTTACAAACGACAGGATCTCCCCTCTCCCCTTTTTCCTCAGAAACGTGATATCCATGAAATACTCATCCATCGAATATTTCTCCACATCCGGCGAGAAGTGGTCCATAATTTCCCGGAGCTGCCGGCTGATTCCCTTGTACTTATCGTAGTCGATCTGCATGAACACCAGGTAGGGGCAAATCTGGGAGGCCTCAAACGCGCTCATCGCCGTTTTGATGCCGAGAGCGCGCGCTTCGTAACTAGCCGTTGCCACAATGCCCCGTGCAATGCCATTGGGTTTTCGCCAGCCGCCCATCGCCAGCGGAAGTCCATAAAGATTGTAGGCCCGTTGCTCCACCTGTGCGTAAAAACAGTTCATATCCAGGTGCAGGTATAGCCGCCTCTTCATGCTCACATGCTGATGCTCCTTGGCTACCGTGCTGTAGAGCGTGATGCGGTGCACATCCTGCTCGAGATCGTAATCTGAATATTTTTCCGGGTCCATGCGTGTATGATATCAAATTATTACACATATATCATACATATATTTTATGAGTGGGTTTTGATCCCTTTTAAATTCCAAGGGTTCGAAACCCTTGGAGGATTGATAAGGCTTATCGCTCAAACAATGCAATAGCCTTTTCCATAACGATCTCCCGATGAACCCTCAAAAATTTATCCCGGCCACCAAACCAACACAGCCCCTCTTCTCTCCTAACTTTCGTAATCTTCTGCTGCAAGTACGCATGCCAGGAGCTGTACGGCCACTCTCCGGGCTGAGAAGCAAATCCATGATGAACCGGGTTGTTGTGGATATATGCGATGAGGGTGCCAAAGTAATTGTCAGAGTTGATGAGTTTGCGGTTGAACGGCCTTTCGAAAAGTGATCCTCTGCGATCATAAAGCTTATTGTAAGCTTTCGCATAGGCGTTGAAAAGATTACTAAATTGCTTCGAAACGAGACCTGACAGGTTTTCAAAACCTGTCAGGTCTTTGCCTTTGAATGATTTGCGTATTTCATTCTCCCTTTTAACCCTTACCATCACATGCAGATGGTTCGGCATCAGGCAGTACGCATACGTTTCGGCTACCGGTTCAATATGGTAGCTGTATTTTTCTAAGAAGTATGTGTAGTTCTGATTTTCAAGGAACAGGTTTTCGCAGCCGTTTGCGTGCGTCCAGATATGGTACATCTGACCGGTTTCGAGTGGTATTCTATTTTGCGCCATTAGCATTCCTAATTTTTTAGATACCCTCCAAGGGGTCGCAACTCTCGGAGTGTTTTGAATATGATCCAAAAACTCCATTTTCCTTACACGTCTTCAAAAAAGCACCGAAACCTCGAAGGTTTTTCGCAGAACGATTCCTTCGGGGTAAAAACCTTGGAGGTTTATTTATATATTCCTCCAAACTCATTCAATCTACCATACACAATCGCATCATGAACGTAACTTCCTACGCACAAGGCAACTGGATCACCAAGGGAAACGAAACAGACCTAAAAAGTGCCGTCGATGGTGCAACGGTCGCCACACTCATTGAAGCCGATCTCGACTACAAGGCGCTGTGTGAGTACGCCCGAACCGTGGGCGGACCGGCACTTCGCGAGATGACGATCCATCAGCGGGCATTTAAGATTAAGTTTCTTGCCAAGTACCTGATTGAGCGTAAAGAAGAGTTTTATAAACTTTCCACTCAAACGGGAGCTACCCGCCAGGATTCCTGGATCGATATCGAGGGCGGCATCGGAACCATGTTTACTCTTTCGAGTAAATCACGCCAGGAGCTCTCTGATCTGCCGTTTCATGTAGAGGGCGGCGTTCAGCGATTGTCGCGCGGCGGCACGTTTGTGGGGCAGCATATTTGCGTGCCTAAACGCGGTGTCGGTATTCATATCAACGCTTTTAATTTCCCGGTGTGGGGAATGCTCGAAAAACTCGCGCCGTGTATTATTGCGGGTGTACCGTGTATCGTAAAACCATCACCTATTGGCTCTTACCTTGCGCACGCTGTTTTCAAGGCGATGATTGAATCGGACATTTTGCCGGAGGGATCCATTCAGTTTATAGCGGCCGACAAACCAGGCGATCTGCTCGATCATCTGATGAGCCAGGACAGCGTCTCCTTCACCGGGTCGGCAACAACAGGCAAGAAGCTGAAGGCTCATCCCAATATCATTGACAAAAGCATTCCATTTAACCTCGAGGCTGACTCTCTGAACTGTTCAATTTTAGGTCCGGATGTATCTCCCGATATGGATGAGTTCCACCTATTTATCAAGGAAGTAGCCAGCGAAATGACGGTAAAAACCGGCCAGAAATGCACGGCCATCCGCCGGACAATTGTTCACAATGATCTTGTGGATGACGTGATTGAAGCCCTTAAAAAACGGCTTGATAAAACCACGATTGGCGATCCGGCTGATGAAAACACTCGAATGGGGCCGCTTGCAAGCTCCCAGCAGAACGAACGGTTTTCAGAACAGCTCACTGAGCTTGAAAAGTATAGTAAAACAGTATTTAACGGCAATAGTGATGGAAAAAGAGATGCATTTACAAATGCCCGGGTTTTGCTCTGCCATAAGCCGCTGGAATCAGATACGCCCCATAAAGTAGAGGCGTTTGGTCCGATGACAACCATCATGCCCTATAGCAACATGGACGAAGCGATTGACATCGCCAATAAATCGGATGGCTCGCTGGTAGGGTCGCTTTTCACGAATGATGATGATGTGGCCCGTGAGATTACACTGGGGTGTGCGCCGTATCATGGCAGGTTCATGGTGATTAACCGTAATTCGGCAAAGGAATCGACCGGTCACGGATCGCCCATGCCGCACATGGTACACGGTGGCCCGGGGCACGCTGGTGGCGGGGAAGAACTGGGCGGAGCGCGATCGGTATTGCACAATATGCAGCGTGTGGCACTTCAGGGATCACCCACCACCATCATGAATATTGTAAATCAGCATATTAAAGGTGCCGAGACGACTGAAGCTGATATCCATCCTTTCAAAAAGCATTTCGAAGATGTGAAAATTGGCGAGGCGCTTACCACACACAGGCGAACGGTGACCGAGGCAGATATCGTAAACTTCGGCGGCATCAGTGGTGATCACTTTTATGCTCATTTTGATGAGATTGCAGCAAAGGATTCGCTCTTCGAAAAACGAATTGCCCACGGCTATTTTGTGCTTTCTGCCGCGGCGGGTCTATTCGTGCATCCATCTCCCGGCCCCGTTTTGCTCAATTACGGCCTGGAAGATCTGCGGTTTATCGCCCCGGTCGCTCCAGGCGATACTATCCAGGCAAAACTCATCGCCGCTCGTAAAACAGCGCGTCAGAAAAGAACATCAGACAAATTCCCGTATGGAATGGTTTGGTGGGATGTTGAGGTAACGAACCAGGAGGATTTACTGGTTGCCGAGTACAGAATTCTTACGCTTGTAAAAAGACGGGAGTCACTTGATATTGATGAGGAGTAACTCGCCAGAGCCAAGTAAGAACAAAAAAATCCTCATATTCTCTTTTGCAACTGATCCGGGTTCTGTAACGTGTTAAAAACAGCAATCGCATCAATGCTGTGCTCTTTTACGACGTACAATATTAAATATGGAAATCGCTTAGTGACATAGCCTCTTACTTGATTCCCATAACAAACCTCATTGGCTAAAGGATTTTTCAAAATCGCAGCTTTAGCTTGAAAGTTGGGTCACAAAATCCTCTCCTAAATCCTACTGTTGGCTTTCGTACCAGACATAAGATTTCAGAATATCAGCTTCGGCCTCTCTTGAAAGACTGTATTCATACCGCATTATTGGTTTTCTTTCGAATATTTTTTTTCACTCTGTCCCAGCTAGAAAACTCCATGTGGCCACTTTCATATTTGGCCAGTCGTTTTTCAAGCTCTTCTATTTGGTCATTAGCTCAACTTCCGCATAGAGCCATTGTAGTTGCTACAAGGCGGGTTGGATTTTATCCTGAT
>NZ_JBBVMF010000019.1:0-93001 GCF_038150125.1 Rhodohalobacter sp. 8-1
AAACTTTCCATGGGAACGTCATGGGGGAAGTATGTTCTTGACTTTCTTTTTTATATAAGAACCATATAAAGAGTACAAAGAGCTTTGAAAAAGTATATCATCTATATTCTGCCACTTGCGCTTCTATTTTCATTTTCTTGTGATTCTGAATCGGGGACTCCCCTTCTATTTGAAACCGTTTGGGAACGAGACATTCAGGCTATTGGCACGCACTCCTCTCCAAGGCCTGTTGATTTAAATAATGACGGTATCAGTGATCTCATTTTAGGTGCCGGCGGCTTGGAAATGGAATCAACATCAATAGGAATATTAGCGGTTAACGGCGCAACCGGCGACACTCTCTGGACCCTTCCCGCAAGAGATCAGGTCTTTGGGTCTCCCACTTTTCTGGATATTACCGGCAATGGAAAAGATGATATACTCATCAATGGCAGAGCTGGGATGTTGTTTGCAGTAGAAGGAGAAACCGGTTCAATTCTCTGGGAATTTCTACCTGATGTAACATTTGAGGAGGCAAGAGATCTCGGTATCTACAATTTTTACAATCCACAACTTATCCCGGACCAGGATGGGGACGGAATCGATGACATTTTAATTGCAAATGGCGGAGATTATACGATCCCCCCGTACGAGGAAAATCGACCGGCTGGAAAACTGATGGTAATCAATTCTTCAAATGGCCATATTATCGCTGAAGCAACCGTACCGGACGGCAAGGAAACCTACATGTCTGCCGTAGTAAGCCAGTTGAGTGAGAGTGATACAACACACAGTGTATTTTTCGGTACGGGCGGAGAAACCATCGGAGGTTCATTGTACGTTACCACTCTCAATGATGTACTTAAAGGTGACCTTTCCTCTTCGCTTCAGCTTGCAGTCGGAGAAAGTAAAGGATTTATTGCTCCTCCCGTTTTGGCTGATATAAATGGTGATGGTTATTTAGATATTATTGCAAATGCCGTTGATGGAAGGACCCTTGCAATTAACGGTGAAGACTTCACCCCGATGTGGGATGTAGAAATTGATAATACAGAAAATTACGGCTCTCTTGCAGTCGGAAGATTTACTGACTCTTCCAGGCTTGACATTTTTACAAGTTACACAATTGGTATCTGGCCAAACCTCAGAGACAATCTGCATCTTCTCATTAATGGCAGAACCGGCGAAGTTTTGAGCCGCGATACACTTGGAGTGTTTCAAACCGCTTCTCCCATTGCTGCTGATTTAACAGGAAATGGCTATGAAGACGCAGTATTAAGTGTCAACATTGGGTACGAACAGTTTGACGGGTCGTACCATTATAACCATATGCTCGTAGGGCAGGATTTTAAAATCGGCCATCAGTTCTCAATCGACGAACTTCGCCCCGGCGCAAACCTATCCTCCACTCCCTGGATCGGGGACCTTGACGGAAACGGATATCTTGATATCGTATATGCTGTATCAACTAATGAAAAGAATATATTTGGCGTAAGCAGCCTGAGCCTGATTCGGTTACAGGCAATATCCCAAAGTGACACTGAAACAAAATGGGGCTCCTACATGGGAAGTGATTTTGATGGTATCTTCGATTAAGATTTTACGAGCTTAAAATATTTTCAATCCCTGAATAAATCTGTTGAACTCAGACTAAACAATGTTCATTCCGAAAGCTACTTACAGCTTTTGCCTTTTTAAATTCTCACTTTTGCCGTTATGGCTTAAACTCCACGACCGTCAGGATCACGGTTCCTTCTTCCCGTTCATCTGCAGGGCGGCTCATAAAATAGATATCGTGATAGTCCTCGTCTGACACTGAGTTTATTGGAATGCTAACAACGTCGTTGAAGAATCCCTGAGGTGACCGTTCATTTGGCCTGGCCACGCCTTCACCTAAAACTTCTCCCTCAGGAGAACCCAGACGAATTTCGAAACGGTATCCATAGTCCAGTGCTTCTTGTGACCCTGCTGTGAGTTTAATTTCACTAACACCTTTCAAGTGAATACCATTAAAGCTGAAGGAACCCTGACCATTAGGAGCCAGCAGAAGTTTCATGCCGCCATACTCCATATCATTATAGTTACTGAGATTTCGCGCAGATTCGGCACCCATCCGGCTGTTTCGCAGCGTAACTGTTGCATTGCCGCTTAAAGGCTTCAGCTGTTCAGTTCCTTCATCGGAATAGGTTGCAGATATCATCAGCACCCCATTCTCCCTGACCTCTTCACCAAGTGATGGATCCAGCGCTCCTTCGGCAGGCAGAGATTCAGTTAGTTCTCCATCTTCAGCCAGTGATTTTATCCAGGCTACGATCTTATTCGCATCTTCTTCAGCCAAATCTGAATGTGCAGGCATGGCTACATCTCCCCAAACCCCGGAGCTTCCGCTGATAATGCGATTTTTGAGGTAGCTGAGGGCATCACTCTCTCCCTTATACCGATCGGCTATCGCTTGGTATGAGGGCCCCACTGAGCTGTTCACCTGGTGATGACATGCCCGGCATCCCAATGATGAAACAAGATTTCTGCCGGACATCACATCCGTGAAGATCAAGTGCCCGTCAGGTCCTTCAGTTTCCTCTGAATCTTCGCTTACCATGATATAATCAGCTGATACAAATAAATTATCGGTATCAAGAGTCGTTGAAACGCCTTCTGGTCCTTTATCCCGTACCTCTATGCCGTACTGTACATCCTTGCCGGGGAAGTAGAAGGATCGGTTACCCTCTAAATTAATTTGTACGACGGGAGCAGCGTTACCGGCGTATAGAGAGATGGATTCAGATGTGGCAGAAAGTCCTTCAGGGTCCTGAGCAGTAACTGAAACCGTGTAGTCACCAATTTCTTCAAATGTATATTGTAATTCTGGTTCCGAGGTCTCAATTTCGTCCCCGGTACTGAGTTCCCAGGTATAGGTCATCGCATCACCCTCCAGATCTTCTGCATCAACAGTAAAAACAACCTCAAAAGGAAGTAAACCAGACGTTCTGTCCGTGTTGACAGAGTGAATAATAGGTGCTCGATTTCCGGGGTTAAAATCTATACGTGATAAACCGGAATCAGAGTTTTTGCTAAACCAGCCTTTCCCATATTCCAACAGATAAAGATGACCATCAGGGCCAAGTTCCATATCCATAATAGCATTAAATGGAGTTTGGTCCATAAATGGCTCCATTTTTGAATACTCACCGTCCGGGTGCATCGTCACCACTCTTATCCAGTCCCGCACCCAGTCATAAACAAACAGTTTACCATCATAATATTCAGGCAGACCGCCTCCGCTGGTGTACAGATCCGAGTAATAAACCGGACCGGCCATCGCATTTCTTCCGCCGCTTCTAACAAGCGGAAAGTCGTTGGATGCCGTATAAGGATACCAGATAAAAGCCGGTTTGGCTGGAGGTAACTCTGTAAGGCCGGTATTATTCGGGGAATCATTAACAGGATTTTGCGGATCAAACATATCACCCGGCGTGCCTGTTGCATAATTGTATTCATTGTAAGGAAAATTATTTCCTACAAAAAACGGCCATCCATAGTGTCCCGGCTCTCTTGCCACGTTAATTTCATCATAGCCAAGTGAGCCGCGAACTCCGATACTATCTGCCCGTGCATCCGGGCCAATATCACCCCAAAAAAGATCCCCCGTTTTGGGATCCACTGAGATCCTGTATGGGTTCCGTGTTCCCTGTACGTAAATCTCCGGCCTTGTATTCTCGGTGCCCTCAGGATAGAGATTTCCGTCAGGGATATCATAGCTGCCATCTTCATTTACTTTGATCCGCAGGATTTTGCCTCTCAAATCATTTGTATTACCTGACGTTCTACGGGCATCGTACTGTTCAAATCCGGGCCGGGCATCCAGCGGGGCATATCCGTCAAGCTGATGTGGCTGATCAGGTTGATTAAATGGAGTTGAATTATCACCGGTTGACAGGAATAAAAATCCGTCACTACTGAATGCGAGTGAACCGCCCGTATGGCAGCAGATATGCCGCTGAGAGTAAAGTTCAAGAACCGTAGTTTCCGACTCCATATCGAGCCGGTCATCAACCAGTGTAAACCTGGATAATCGGTTGACAGACGTGTCAGCGGGAGCATAATAGATATAGACATGATTGTTATCCTGAAAGTTTGGGTCTGCGGTCATCCCAACAACCCCCTCCTCAGCATTCACTCTCTCTGCATCTGTTTCGTGATACACATCCAGCATTCCGGCCTGAAAAAGTGAACCGGTGTCGTTTTTGTACAACAAAATTTCGCCTCTTCGCTGAGCAATTAAAACATCGAGATTTGGAAGAATTGCCATTTCTGTAGGCTCATAAAATTCCCCTTCTGAAAGAAACGTTTTGCTAAACCTGTTCTCTTCCGGTACGCTCTCTGTCCTGGCATTCGAATAATTAAGGCTGTTATCACCTATAGCATATTTAATACCCTGATGAAGATGTTTTAGATAAAGATCTTCATCATAGGACTCTGGTGTATGGCCAAGGCCCGTGTAAAAAGCCCTTCCGCCATCATATTCATGAAACCAGGCAATCGGGTGATACCCCATATCCATTCCACCCTGGTAGCTGTCTTCATCAACAGTCATTAATACATTGATCTCATCATACATCTCCTGATAGCTGTACCATTCGTCCGTGCGCTGCCATCTTTCCGGTAAAAATTCAGTAGCGGGATGGTCAGAATTTACGACCTCTAATATACCTTCCTGTACATTTGGATGAGGGTCGTTGATCCCGGGGTGATCGGAAAAATATCCTCCAACCAGCCGGCCGTACCAGCCCCAATCATACTCAGTATCTGCTGCAGAGTGGACCCCAACAAAGCCGCCACCCGCCTGAATAAATCGTTCGAATTCAGTTTCCTGAAGATGGTTCAGCACGTTACCGGTTGTATTTAAAAATACCACCGCTGCGTATTGTTGCAGATTCTCTTCCGTAAATGCACCTGCATCTGTTGTGGTATCAACCGCGAAGCCTTGTTCGCTCCCCATCTTCTGAATGGCGTTAACGCCATCCGGAATTGAATTGTGGTAAAACCCGGCTGTTTTTGAAAAAACCAGGATTCGGGGTTCATTAAAGCTGTTGCAGGATGTAAAGAAAAGTGTTAGAGCAAAAAGAGTGATAAACAAACGCGCAAGAGAGGTACCGAAATGCATAAAAAATCAAAATGTGTTAACGGTTTTTTTCTGACTCTATTGATACGCAATTAATGCCATAGTTCAAAGTCTATTCAATTAAACAAAATATAGCCCGGAGTTGTGATATCCGGAAATTAAAGCGTTGAGATTTTAGGCGTGAAAAGTGAGAAGTGAGATTTTTGAAATGTGAAAAGTGAGAAGGCAATGAGTCATCGCGCACTTGATGCGCGATCTCCCATCTTTGCCATGGATAAAAGCTTGCCAATAGCCTGAGCCATATCCCAATCAACGTTTGGAGATCCCGGCTCGGGGGCCGGGATGACTAAATGGTCAGACGTAAATCTCAAATCTCACGTCTCATGTCTCAAATCTATCCTCCCCCGCACGTTCCTTTCTCATCTTTCGTTTGCGTACATTATTGCATAACTCAAACCCCTGAAATGCCTCCATCAAACGACGAAAAAAAGCGAAGTGTTAAGTCACTTTTAGATACATTAAGAGACATTTTTGCGCTGAGTAAGCCGTACCGCGTCCGATTTTACCTGGCGACTGTTGCTGTTTTGATTGCCTCAGCCATCTGGCTGACCGTACCGCTGGGGCTACGCGAGCTGATCGATGCAGTCTTTGAAGTTGGAAATCGCAGCCTGCTGAACTGGCTGGCTATCGGGCTGTTTGTACTTTTTATTATGCAGTCTCTTTTTTCATTTCTGGGTAATTATCACCTCGAATGGGTGGGTGAGCGTGTGATTACCGATCTTCGAAAAAAGGTTTATGAACATTTGCATCGTTTGGGGTTCCGCTTCTATGAAAATCGCAGACTCGGCGAAATTACTTCACGGCTGACCAACGATGTGGGCTCAATCCGCACTGCTCTCACCGATTCCCTGCCACAACTTTTCACCATTACTTTTTCACTGATTGGTTCGGTCACGCTGATGGTAATCCTGAACTGGCGTCTCAGTCTCGTAATTTTTGTGACGGTTCCTTTGATCACTATCGCCACCCGTTACTTTGGGCAAAAAATCCGGAGTCTGTCGAAAAACATCCAGGATGACCTGGCTGAGTCCACAGCGGTTGCCGAAGATGCACTCGGGGCTGTTCGCCTGGTGAAAGCGTTTGTGCGGGAAGAGTACGAAGTAGAACGTTACTCAACTGCCGTGGAACAACTGTTCGGAACAGCCCGCCGAAAAATGGTGCTTACCCAGCTCTTTTGGTCAGGCGTGGGCATCATGTTTATGAGCACACTGGTGATAATTTTTTGGTATGGAGGGATTGAAGTACTTGCCGGTAGGCTCACGGCCGGTGACCTTGTGGCCTTTATCATTTACGCCCTCAATATTTCCCGATCGGTCAGCCAGACATCACGCCTCTATGCAGCTGTGAATACAGCGGCCGGGGCATCTGAACGTATTTTTGAGCTTCTTGATGAGGTTCCGGAAATCACTGACTCACCCGATGCAAAAGCTATCAGCCATGTGGATGGATCAATCAGGGCAGTGAACATTCAGTTCAGTTATGATGAGGGTCAGCCGGTTCTCAAAGATATTTCCTTTGATGCAGAAGCCGGAGAAACTATTGCTCTTGTAGGGCCAAGTGGAGCCGGAAAAACCACGCTGCTTAACCTGATTCCCCGTTTTTATGACCCGCAGGAAGGCTCCATTCTTCTCGACGGAACCGACATCAGAGAATACAAAGTGAAATCGCTAAGGAGACAGATTTCTATTGTCCCTCAGGAGGTTCACCTGTTTGGAACATCAGTGAAAGAGAATATTCGTTATGGAAAGCTTGAAGCCACAGATGAGCAGGTTGTTGCAGCTGCAAAGGCAGCAAACGCCCACGATTTTATTTCAGCCATGCCGGAAGGATACGACTCTATGATTGGCGAAAAGGGAGTAAAACTCAGTGGCGGCCAGCGCCAGCGCCTGGCTATTGCGCGGGCCATTCTGAAAGATCCGGCGATTCTTCTGCTTGATGAAGCCACATCATCACTCGATTCTGAATCAGAAGCCCAGGTGCAGGATGCCCTCTACCGGCTGATGCAGGACCGAACCACATTTGTAATCGCGCACCGCCTCTCGACCGTACAGCATGCTGATAGAATCCTCGTGCTCGAAGACGGCCGAATTATTGAAACCGGAACGCACGCAGAGCTGATCGATCAAAATGGACTTTACAGCCATCTTTATGCACTGCAGTTTCGGGATCTTGATGAAGAAGGGAAATTGGTTGATTAGTTGATTTGTTATTTGAGAATTGGGGAATAGGTTATTAATTGCCGTTTTTATTTCTGTATAATGGCCCTGAAAATTATCAATCTAATTTGTAACTGTATGTTATACTCAAGAATTCTTCTGCTTCAGATCGCTTTCGTCTGCACAATGTGTTCAGGGCTGATGGCTCAAGCCAACATGACCGAACCTGATCCCCTTCGATTTGAAGAAGAGATTGACTCGTTTGCCGGCTGGGATGCCAAAAATTCGGCGCCGGACGATGCACTTTTGTTTGTCGGAAGTTCCAGTATCCGGTTTTGGGATACGGCCAAGGCCTTTCCGGACTACCCGGTCATCAACCGCGGATTTGGCGGATCGCACCTTTCAGACGTTCTATACTACTACGATCGTGTGATTGGCCGGTTCGATCCTTCGATGATCCTCCTGTACTGTGGTGAAAATGACATCGCCGCCGGCCTTGATCCCGATAAAGTTTTTGATGACTACACTGAGCTGCTCAGCCGTATCGGTCAGCCATTTCCAGACGCAGACGTTGTTTATATCTCCATCAAACCAAGTGGCAGCCGTCAGGCGTTTACCGATCAGTTCGAGGCTTTTAATGAGCGTGTAAAAAAATTCAACGAAACAACAAACCGTCTTCATTATGTTGATCTGGCTTCTTTGCTTATACATGATAACGGCACGCCTGATGACTCACTTTTTGTAGATGACCGTCTTCATCTGAATGAGAATGGATACCGGCTGTGGAATGAGAAGATGCGGGAGTTTTTGGCAGACATTCGATAATACTGATTGTTTCAATGGTTGATTTGAAACAGATGATTGGATTGTAACTTTACAGATGTCTTTTCTAACGCTAAACGAATCAGACATAAACTATCCCGAGTCAGGCGTATCGAGGTGTTAACATTATCCCCATTCAATTTTCTTTAGATGATAATATTAACTATAGAATCATATTCGCATACAATTGAGTGGGCAGTGAAACGATCGCTTGATAAACGATTGTGATAATTCTCAGAATTTAGTACTGTTGTATAAGCATTACAGCTAACAAATTATACTAATATGCATGATACAACTCTTAAGCAAAAAGTGATAGACAGCATTGAAAAGCTACCTGAAGATGCGTCTTTAGATGAGATCATGGAACGCATCTATTTTATTCATAAAATTGAAGTAGGACTGAAACAGTCTGAGCAAGGAGATGTTATTTCTCATGATGAGGTATTTAAAAAAATTGATAGATGGTAAGTCTTCATTGGACACCTCAAGCCGTTGATGATTTAGAATCCATTTTTCAATATATCAGTCACGATTCGCGTCCCACTGCAAAAATTTTTGTTGAGAAATTTTACTATCGTGTTGATCAACTTCGACATTTCCCTCTGAGCGGCCGAGTTATTCCCGAAATTGAACGGAAAGATATCAGAGAGTTAATTTATAAAAACTATCGAATTGTGTATCAGACTGTGAATAAAGATCATATCCACATTCTTACAGTTTTTCACTCAAGCAAGAACTTAGATGATACTAAATTACCCTGATCTGGTGCATACCATGGTCATCGTTATAAAAGATTAAAAGTCATGCAGTTAGATTCATTTCTTAATGTTTATCAAATCTTTTCCGGAAATGAATTTCGACTTGATATTCCTATCTGTTGGACGTCATCACTAACGGATTAATAAAACAACTTTAAAGAAGCTACTAAACCGCAATCTCACCCGACTGAACTTTCCACAGCTGGTTGTAAATACCGTCCCTGTTGACCAGCTCTTCATGAGTCCCCTCTTCAACAAGCTCGCCGCTGTCGAGTACAAAGATTCTATCGGCATGACGGACGGTTGACAGCCGATGGGCAATAATGATTGTGGTGCGGTCTTTCGAGATTTTAAAGAGTGACCGCTGAATTGCCGCCTCAGTTTCGTTATCAACCGCTGATGTGGCCTCGTCAAGAATCAGGATGGGCGGATCCTTGAGTATCGCCCGGGCAATAGAAATGCGCTGTCGCTGACCGCCTGAGAGTTTCTGGCCCCGTTCTCCTACCACGGTATCATATCCATTATCCAGATTTTGGACGAAGTCGTGTGCTTCAGCAAGTTCAGCCGCTTCGGTAATCTCTTCCTCTGAGGCATCAAACGACCCATAGCGAATATTTTCGGCCACGGTTCCATGAAAAAGAAACACATCCTGGCTGACAAGACCCACCGCCCCGACGAGATCTTCAATTTTATACTCGCGCAAATCTCTTCCATCGAGCAGAATCCGCCCATCGGTCACATCATAAAACCGCATGAGCAGTTTAATGAGACTGCTTTTACCTGCGCCGGTCGCTCCAACAATTCCCACAGTTTCTCCACCCGGTATGGTCATATTCAAACTATTCAGTACCTGGTCTCCCGTTCGATAGCGGAAGGAAACGTTTTCAAATTGATATTCTCCCTCCACCTCGTCAACCGGGAGTGGCACCGTACCATCCTCAAGAGATTCATCTTTTCTGAGCAGGCTCATAACCCGTTTCGTACTCGCCATCGCACGCTGGTAAAGATCAAACGTTTCGCCGAGACGGGTGAGCGGCCAGAGCAGACGCTGGGTGACAAATATCAGCACGCTGTAGAGGCCCACTTCCATGTTGCCTTCCAGCGTTTTGAACCCGGCAAAGATCAAAATGCCGATGAATCCGGCAAGGATCAGCATGCGGATCAGCGGTACAAATGCGGCACTCAGCCGAATCACGCTTTGATTCGCTTTTTTGTAGCGGTCAGACAGCTTTGCGATACGCTCATTTTCGAACTCCTGCGTACCGAATGCTTTAATGGTGGTCATGCCGCCAAGGTTATTCACAAGCTGAGAGCTCGTCTCCCCTGCCCTGTCCCTCATCTTATTGTACCGCGGCGCCAATTTCTTTTGAAACCAAACCGATCCCCAGATGATAAACGGCATTGGCACCAGTGCCATCCAGCCGATTTCAGGGGCGGAAAAAATGAATATCGATCCGATGACCACAACGGTTACAATCACCTGGATGATGTCGTTTGCACCCTTATCAAGAAATCGTTCAAGCTGGTTAATGTCATCATTCAAAATAGTGATCAGGTCACCGGTGGAGCGATCCTCAAAAAACGCCAGTTGCTGATCCTGCATAGTGCTGTAGGCATCTTTTCGGAGATTGTCTTGAGTGAACTGGGCAAGATCGCGCCAGTAGATTTCAAACAGGTACTGAAACACAGATTCAAAGACCCAGACAACCACAGTAATGCCCGCCAGCCAGATGAGCTGCATAAAAGGATCGGTCACGCCCAGGCGGCCAATCACGCTCTGCTCACCCTGAACAACAACGTCAACCGCGGCGCCGATCAGCACGGGCGGTGCGAGATCAAACAGTTTATTGAGTACAGAAAAGAGAGTAGCCAGCCGAACTTTCCCCCGGTATGGCTGCATGTAGCTGAGGAGTTGTTTGAGGGGGTGAATGTTGGGTTTGGGGGTAGAATTCATGACTTGAATATTTTTTTTGGTCAGGTCAGCAGATTTAATATTACAGTATCAGAAAGACGATAGCATGAAAATAGAGTCATTACCCGCACCATACAAACTGAGCATGGATATTTGGATTGATAAAAGATGGGATCTGCAAATGCTACTAAATCTCGAATGTTTATTTGAACCAACCCTCGATTGATTTCTTGGCGTTGATTTGTTTCTCGCCTCGGGACTTTTGACTTATCCGCCTAAGACCTAGGACGTTGCCCCAGGCTGAGATATGTGTCCCTTCCAGGGTCTGATTAATTTGCTGATACAAATATTGAGCTCAATGATCTTTTACAGGCCGTAAAAAATCACTGAGATTAAACGTATGGAGAATATGAAACTGTTGCTTGATTCTTTAAAAAAACGCGAGGGGTGTGAGGGTTAATTCCGGTAAAGCCGGGAAAGTACCCGTGTATCAATTTTATTTCCCGGAATGAACCTGGAGATCATTCACCAGATACCGCTGTAAACAACTGAACCCGGTTGTCTGCCGGCTCAAGCGTGCGCAGGTAGTCATATATAGCTTCAAGATCCTGCTCATTCATTCCGCCATACATTTGCCACGGCATCAGGGTTTGAAACTGCCCAGACCCAACTTTTCGGGGCACATATGAACTATCGGCAAACACTTTAAATCGCATGACAAACTGATCTTTGGTCATATTTTTTATACCCGTCTCGTGTGGCGTCAGATTGGATGACCGAACAACTGACCCATCCGGCAGGCGATACTCATTTCCTCCTGCAAAAGGCTGACCCACGAAGGCCCCGTTTTCCATCCGTGTGTGGCAATCGGTGCAAGCTGCGGCCGTCACCATATATTTGCCGTACTCAACTGTATTATCTGGTGAGGGTCTGGGCTGAAACTCAGCTTTAACAGGCATCGTATTTATCAATAGGCTTACCGGGAAATCTGGCTTTGACGATTCCAATTCGTTTTCAATGGGTTCAAGGTTTCTCAAGTAGGCGATCACAGCATAAATATCATCCTCCGCCAGTTTTGAATAGTGCGGATACGGCATCACCGGAAACAAGGCAGATCCATCGCGCGACACACCTGTGGTTATTGCCCTGAAAATCTCCCCGTCGGTCCAGTCTGCCAGGCCAAACGGCGTCAGGTTGCGTGAGACAAAGCGTCCGGGGAATCCCATGTTTTGATCAAATATATCACCGCCACCACCGTGAGTACCGGGAGTGGGCGGGCCGGCAAAGAGTGAAAAATCACGAACCGCATGGCAGTCCATGCAGAGCATTACGTGATTGGCAAGATATTTACCGCGCTCCACCATTTCAGGCGTAGCCTTAACTTTGATATCAGGTGCCGCTTCAGCATTTGGCAGATAGTAACCCACATAGCTGATGAGAAAACCAAGCGTTAATATGATTATACCAAGCAGGTAGATGAGATAACGAAAGCTTTTTTTCATATGTGTAGAGGTTTAGTGTAGTGTATTGTAGTGAGAAAAGCTTAAACGAATTAAAGTGGAAACTGAACAGACTCTCTATAAAACCGGTGTTTCAAAAAACCCAGTGATCTTTATAATGCGTTCATGCTGAGATATTTACGGAAATAACAAATCATTTACAATCATGTTGATAAAAATATATACAGGCTAAATATGACCATTGTTAGATATACATTTTTCCGCACGGATTTAAATAATTATAAAAGGCAATATTATCGTGACCGAGAATTTATAAAAGCAGCCTCTTCCCTGAAGCCATAATCTCCTGCTAGCGGTTACAGATCCTTCCTCTTCACCCTGGAAAAGGCAGAGATCGCGTCAGGATGATCACGATTGCTGGTCTGAGTGTGGCGACGTCTACGACCTGGGGTTTCAGCCGTCGGTGTCCGTGGGGTTTATTTTTGAAGTGGTGTAATTCGCAATCCTAGTGGTGACGTGATTTTGAGCTCTCCACTCTCCACTGCTTGATAAATATAGATATATGATTAGCTACTGTTATTTTACCGGTGGTTTTATTATTTAGATGGGCAGATGTTCTTGGAGGGAGTAAGGAGTTGATTTATTACCTTTTTTCCGTTTCGAATGTTGTATAAATGCATTTATGCTACCTTATCTTAAAAGTTGACAATATGTACGTAATGGCGTACGTTAATGAAAGAGCATTAATTAATCCATATTCCTATGAAAACACTTACAGCTACTCAAGCTCGCAAACAGATATATCGATTGCTCGATGAGGCGTCTGATACACACAAGCCAATACAAATCACCGGAAAGCGATCAAATGCAGTTTTGATCAGTGAAGATGATTGGCGAGCTATTCAAGAAACACTTTATCTGAGCTCTATTCCCGGAATGCAGGAGTCTATCGTTGAAGGAATGAATACTCCTCTTGAGGAAACCGAAGAAGAACTTGACTGGTGAGTAACTACAAACTCGTTTATACCAAACAGGCTAAAAAAGATGCTAAGAAAGCTGCTTCATCAGGGTTAAAATCAAAGATCGAGGACCTACTTGAAGTTATTAAGGAAGATCCTTTTGCAGATTATCCTCCCTACGAAAAATTAGTTGGAAATTTGGAAGGTGCTTATTCGCGAAGAATTAATATCCAGCATCGCTTAGTGTATCAAGTCTACGAAAAAGAGAAAGTTGTTAAAGTAATCAGAATGTGGACTCATTACGATTAGCCGGTATCATAACCATGGCTTCGTGTTGTCCAGTTACAGCTACAGAGTCGAAATAAAAATTAACAGTCTGGCAGTACAAGCCAAGAGCCGTTAGAAGCCTAAATAAATTATGAGTCAAGAAAGGATTCCCATATATCTCGACAGTAATGTAATAATTGATACATATAATGGAATTGATGATGAGTTACTTGGTTTGATCCTTAGAAGTGTTTTTCAGGGACCGTATTGCTACCCCTTTACTTCTGAACAAGTGGATGAAATCGTAACTGAAAATGATGAAAAACTGAGTTCAAATAGACTGAGTTTTCTAAGTACTATTAGTCAAAATATCTACTTTGAAAGTAGCATGAAAAGAATTGGATTTACTACTAGTTCACCGTTTCAAGTGTTTGACACAATTAATGAAGTATCCTTGGATTTTGATTTGGAAAAAAATTTGGGCGACATTTTAACTTATGAAAATGAACTTTTAGCTAGATCAGAGTTTGGCTTATCAACTAATGAGCTAAATAACCTTTCTCCAAATCAGGCTATAGATACAATAAACTCAGCCTTACAAAGCTACGAATATGAGTTGAATGATGGTCAGATTGAACCGCCTAAATCATTAGATGAGATGATGGATTACATCAAAAAAACAATGGAAGAAAGTTTTTCAGGCATTTGGGAGACATTTAATTCGGACCCAGAAACACAATTATTTAATATAAAGGTAGTAAGTATGTTTACAATGATGGATACTTTGGGATTTTGGCCTGATTCAAGATCCATATACAACAAAGGATCAAGATATGCAGATAGCCGGCATGCAGAAAATGGGAAACATTTTAGTATGGTTGTTTCACGTGATAAGAGGTTTTTAAAGAAAACAGAAGCAGCTTACTTATTCTTTGATATAAATACTAAAACGTTAAATACAGATCAATTTAAGCAAAAACTAAAATCCGAAATGGGCACCTAACCATGGCTTCGTGCTGACCAGTTTTGGTTAAGAAGTCGACAACTAACAAACTGGTTGGCAGCACAAGCCAAGAGCCGTTAACTGTCCTAATACACAAGTATTCGTCAAATAACTTCAAGAGTTGTTGATCGTTGATTGATTATGTACATTTTCTTATTCAACCAGATAAATCATGAGCAAAAATTTATTAAATAGAATTACGAGAAAACCGGATATCTGTCACGGTAAACCCACAATCCGAGGATTACGATATCCCGTTGACACCATGCTGGATTTATTAGCTTCGGATATGAGTATTGATGAAATACTGGCTGATTATCCTGATTTGGAGAGAGAAGATCTGTTGGCTTGCCTTGAATATGCTGCTCAATTATCGCGAACGAAAAAGTCGCAAAAAGTTGTCCAGTGAGAGTTCTTGTTGATGCCTATCTCCCAAAGCGTCTATCTGAGTTCTTGTCGGCTCATGAAATTGAGTCAAAACATACCCGGGATTTACCCAAAATGAATGAAACTCCTGACCCTGAAATCATCCGGATTGCAGATGAGGAAAATCGAATTGTGATTTCAAAAGACAGTGATTTTCTCGATAATTATATTTTAGATGGGAGTCCCAAGAAATTGTTAATTGTTTCGACCGGTAATATCAATAACCGGAATCTGATTCAATTGTTTGAGAAAAACCTGGATACATTAAAATCTCTGTTTGAAGAAAATTCAGTAATCGGAATCAACGAAGAAGACATTCACGTACACTACTGAAACCGGCCAGTTAACCGAGTAGACGGCCGTGAGCAATATGCTCACGGTGTGCCTCTCGCTAGAGGTATTGCATTGCAGCACACCATCTCGAAGTATCAGGATGATTTGTTACTTTGATCTGATGATAGAGTCTCAACTTTGTGATGTAGCCCTTTACATAACCTTAGCAGGTGTAAAAATAATCCACGCAGTTAGCATGAACTGTCAATGAACATTCTAAAAGGCTGGCTTGGCGAGAAAAAGACCGCACTCAGGATGTGGATTTTTCTTAACAATAAGACATATAAACGATTTCATAACATCATCCTTCCGTCACCGAACGGAACCACTCAAATTGATCACCTGATCGTCACGCCTTTCGGCATATTCATCATTGAGACCAAGAATAAAAAGGGCTGGATCTTTGGGTCTGCACACCGGTCAACATGGACGCAAAGCATCTATGGGAACAATTACACATTTCAGAATCCTTTGAAGCAGACCTACCGGCAGACAAAAATCTTGGCCGGATTTCTGGACATCGAAGAGTCGGCAATACATTCCGTCGTTTACTTCGCCGGCGATTGTACGTTTAAAACTAAGCTTCCGTCAAACATCATAAAATCGCGCCTGAGTAGATAAATCAAACAGTTCAACAAACAGATTTTTTCATCTGAGAAAGTGGATCAGATCGTTAAGACGCTTGAACATCACGACTCTGAATCCGAACTAACTAAAAGAGATCACATTCGATCGCTGCGTCAGCGCCATCAATCAAAGATTATTTGTCCCAAATGCGGATCGGAACTCGTAGAGAGAACTGCTAAGAAAGGACCCAGAGCAGGACAAACATTTCTGAGCTGTGAGAATTTTCCGCGATGTAGGTTTACCAGAAATGCCTGATGTTGTTGGAGGTAGTGTAAGATTCAGTTTCAAAAACCTCAGTCAACATAAATCTGTAACGGCAGCAGAGTTGCTATCTGATCAAAATCTTTGTCATTATGCAGCAGTTTCACTTCATGTTCAATACACCAGCTTCCGATGAGCATATCTACAGTTTTTCGAATTGTAACGCCTTTCGACCGAAGAAATCGAAAATTAGATGCCGCTTTTATAGCCAGTGACTTCCCTCCCAGATGAACGCAGTCTAAAGGATCAAGAGCTTGTTTAGCTAATCGAAATTCTTTATCAGTATCAAACCCTTGCAGAATTTCAGTGAGGATAATATCTCCTGCAAGAACTGTCTGCTCCGAAAGAATACGGTCAAGGCTGTCAGTCTGCTTATTCTTAATACCGTTGAAATAGTCAATCCACACGCTGGTATCTACTAAAATCATTTCTCATCAGTCCTCATATCCTCTAAATCGCCTTTCCAGTTCAATTTCCCTCGTAAATCTTTGATACTTTCCTGCTTATTACGCTGTACTAACAATTTCAAGCCTTCTTCAACAGCATCTTTTTTTGTTTTCAACTGACTCACTTTCAAGGCTTCATCCATTAAATCGTCATCAATCACTATATTCGTTCTCATAATTATATCAATTAATTTATGTGTATTTAATTGAAATTTATACACACTGTTTGTTAAATCCTAACGTAATGTACACCTAATCGAACAGACGGCTGTGAGCACAAAGCACACGGTGTGCATATTGTCAATTGCACTGCTTTGCAGCACAGGATCAAATGGACGGATCACATAAAAAGTCACTTCCATCCACCCTTCAACCACCATTTTTATCGTCTTAAATGATTTTTTTTGGTTGATAGCAGAGCCTCGATGTGAATGTGAACACGACTCAGTTTGTTTTTTAGTATAATCCCGCATCATCATTTTGAGATCATTCACCCTGGTATTATGTGGAACCTCAACACTCTCGAGTCCAGTAAAAACCGATTCACCTTTCGCCTGATAGAGAACGGTGAGTCGCTCTCACACCGGCAGTTTCTAACGCTCCTATCCGAAAATGAGGAGTTCATCCGCTGGTACAACCGACTGCTGGCGGATTCTGAATTCGATGCATTTTTCTGGGAGAACAAACCTGTGACTGAACAGAATCTGGATAAAGATTATGAATGTACGCTCGTGGAAAGCGGGCTGCTCTCTCGTGTTTCCCCGGATACCGCCACGTTTGACTCCTACTTTGAGGACGACTCAGATGTGGTTCAATTCCCAAATCTCGGCGACGATGCTCAGCTGATTGTCCCCTGCCCCATTACCGATGATTCTGTCTACACTCAAATCGGCAATTTTGTCCGTGAAGCGCCTGACCACCAGGTTCAGAATCTCTGGAAACAGGTTGGCAAAGAGATGCTCAATTCCGTTCAAAAAGAACCCCGATGGCTCAGCACCTCCGGACTTGGTGTCTACTGGCTGCATGTCCGGATTGATTCCGTGCCGAAGTATTATCAGACTGAGGAGTATAAGACGGTTTGAGTAAGTGAGGGGGTGAAAGAGGGATGGAGGGATGGAGTGAGGGAGTGAGGGAGTGATGGGGTGATGGGGTGATGGGGTGATGGGGTGATGAATGTATTGTAATCCATGAAATGTTCTTTGCCTTGGCAGGTTTCACGAAAAGGCTTTATTTAAGATGGTTCCCAGCGCGAGGAGATTTCGCTAACGCGGGGAAAAGATGAGCTCGGCACCGCCATGCCGACCCATTCCGCACTGGCGGGCGGCTCGGCATGGCGCTCTATTTCGTAACGTTTTGCCCGCCGTTCATAACCGGGTGCCCCTGTCACCGGTAGCGAATGAAACGAGCCGAAGGATCTCCTTTTTATTGGCAGGAGTTGCAAAAAGGCTTTGTTTAAGATAGATCCCAGCACAGGGAGATTTCGCTAACGCGGGGAAAAGATGAGCTCGACTTCGTCACCCTTCACATACGTTCAGGCTTCCTGCGCTCGAGATGACAGGTTCTGCTCCCAAGTATGGGCGGCGTATCAAATTCACATATTTGGAAAACTTCGATTTACGCCGCCTTAGCAGCTCATTTCGCACTGACAGGCAACTCGGCATGTTATACTAATTGATAAATTTTTCACTTTTCCCTTTTCCCTTCTCACTTTTCACTTTTTAATCATTTGGTGAATTAAAAATTAATACAGATCATTATGACGTTATTTATCCGGAACCACTGCTGAATCAAAGCGAATGATCCTGTCTGCCGAATTTTTAATCCTATTACTCGCATTTGCGAAATACAACGGCATCGACCCGTCAGAGCTGTCGGTTGCTATTCGTAATGGTGACCATCAGGCATTTAAAACATTTTATGACGAGCACTACGACGGGCTATACCGCTTTATGGTGAGCCGCGGAATGAGCCATGATGAAGCTGAGGATCTGGTTCAAAAAGCGTTCGTCATGATATGGGAGAAGCGCGACGGCATTGACGAAACCAAATCATTGCGCGCTTACCTTTTCCAGATTGCCTACTCCCGGATGCTGAATCATGTTGATTACCACTCAAAGTTTAATGATGACGATCAGCCAGATGACGATTCTGCGACTCATACCCCGGAAACCGATGTAAACTACAGGGAGCTTCTCCGGATTGTGAAGCAGGCGATCAGGAATATGCCCGAAAAACGCGGTCTTGTGTTTGAATCGTGTTTTATGAATGAGTATACGTATAAGGAAACGGCAGAAGCGATGGATGTGAGCGTTAAAACCGTGGAAAACCATATGACGCTGGCATTTAAGGATCTTCGAGCGTTTCTGTCTGAAAAATATGACGAGGAGATTTTATCAAAATTTATTCCGAAAAATGACTAGGGGTCAGTAGATGACTCAGCTGTATTACAAGTAAACAATCACATTTTTTGATACCGCATTTTGAACAGATTTACTTACATATTGGCTATTTCGGGTTTGCTCATCCTGAGTGCGTGCTCTATTGATGGATTTGAAAACACCTCTGCTCCTATAACAGACGAAGAAACGCAACTTGCCGGGCAGATTATCGGAGAATCTATATCTGAAAACCAGCGTGGAATGCTTTCAACTTTCTCAGAAGCATTTGCCGTGCCCACATCATTCGGCCTTATCACTGGCCCTTCGCTGTTATCAGCAGGGAGTTTCAGAAATCAGGAGAACTACAGCCATTCGTATGATGCAGAGTCCGGCGAACACCAGGTCAGCTACACGGTTCGTCGCGAAACGCCGCTTTTGAATTCAGAAACGAATGTTTCCCTCACCTATATTTTCTACGACAATGACGAAAACTTCATTGAATTTCCCGATCAGAATTCTAACCGGATTGAAGCAGTAGATTTCAATTCAGAGCAGAGCGGTTCCATCACAACCGCTTCTAAGAATTCGGTATTCAGCCGAACAGACCGCATCATTATGTCCGGCCTCACAGATAACTCTGAAACGCTAACGCTTGATGGGTTTCACTCCGGCGAGGGTGTTTTTTCAAGCACAATGAATTCCGGCGACCAGATTCAGCGCGAGTATATCCTGGACATGAACTACCTGGATGTTCGCATCGATAAGTCCGTAGTGCTGGCCAACCGAAATTTCAGAAACGGGGTAAACGGAGCCTTGAGCTATGAATCCACAGTGCGTGACATGGATAGTCAATCCGGTAACACCAAGATTGTGAACGGCACGATTGAGCTGAACGGCGACGGTACGGCCCTTCTTAATTTTCGTGAGCAAATTGAACCGATTCGGCTTCGGCTGGATGACGGTAAAGTCTTTGATGAAGATGAATTTGAAGGCAGAATCATAGAATTGAATCTTGACGAACGGATCTTCACCATTGCCAACGGCCAGCGAATACAAATTGATAACCAGACAGAAATAGACGACGGGGAGTATCAAACCCTGGAAGATGTTGCAGCAGCCATCAGCAATAATCGCCGTATTATTGCTGAAGGGGACTATTTTCACCCCTATGAAAATGTGAACCTTTGGATAGCTACGACGGTAGAGTTTGAGGAAGAATCTAATGAATTTGAAGACCTCGTAGTCTCCGTCAATGAAGCAGATAACTCATTCACCCTTTCTAATGGGGATCAGCTGTTCATTACGAATGACAGCGACATCGAGTTTAATGACGGCCTAAGTTCTCTTCAGGACGTAGCCAATGCAGTAGAGAGTGGCCTGCCGGTTTTAGCTGACGGAGACTTTACGATAGATCCCGGTTCCGGAAACAGGCTTATTGCTGAAGTCGATTTCAAAATGGAGTTTGAAGAATTCGAAGCGATTGTAACCGCAGCTGACAGTGTTGCTAATTCTTTTTCATTAGATAATGGCAGAGATGTGATGTTAACGCCGGAAACCGTGATTGAAGGTGACTTCAGCACAATTTCTGATGTTCAGATAGCTATTGAAAATGGGCTGTCGATTGAGGCTGACGGCGAATATTATCTGGGGGCATCAGGTGAAACCTGGATTGCCGTTCAGGTCAGTTTTGATGAGGATGATAGCGATGGTAATAGTGATGATGATGATAACGGAGATGGCGATGACGATGGTGAGGAGGATTAATTATGAATAGATCAAAGATTTCACGGAATAATGAGAACGACCCCGATAAACAATTATCAGAAGCTTATGGCAATATTCTCGAAAACCGACAAGAATCGTCCGAAATTAATGATCCACTCTATAAAGCTTTACTAAATGCTCGGGATGCAGATCAAAATGAAAAACGAGACATTCCCGTGCGGGGTAAAGAGTCTTCCTGGGACGCCATCATAGATACGATCGGGGACAACGATTCCGCGAGTCAAAACGACAATAAGGCAACGATTATACCCATTCGGTCTCGCAAGACATGGCTGAAAGCAGCTGCTGCAATTATCCTGATTGCGTTCTCGTCTTTACTGCTTATACAGCAATTCAGTGAGCCCGGACCGGTCCAAATGGCTGAAGCCGGATCAACCGTTCAAACTGTAGAACTGGCGGATGGAAGCACCGTGACACTTCGCCCTAATTCATCACTTTACAAACTTCCGGCTGATGAGGGTCGGCGCGCTTACGCACTTTCGGGTGAAGCCCTCTTCGATGTGGTTTCTCTGCCTGATAAACCCTTTTCCGTGGAAGCGGGCTCCGGCCGGGTAATTGTCACCGGCACACGGTTTAACATCGCCGAACGCAATCAAACCGCGAAAGTATTTCTGCTGGAAGGAAGCGTACGATTTGAGACCAAAGACGGAGCCGAGTCGGTCAGCCTTGAGCCGGGACAAGCTTCAGAAATTGACCAGGATATGCAGTTGCGACAGCCGTTTACCTTCGAAGCAGACCTCATAACGAGCTGGACACAAAATCGCCTCACGTTCAGAGACCGACAGGCCGGGTCAATTTTTGATGAACTGGAGTATCACTTCGGTATTCAAATAAACGCTCCGGAATCAGTTGAAAATGAATCACTTGGAGGAACTATCCAGCTCGACAGTGCGGAACAAAGCCTTAGCGATCTTGGTACTGTACTCGGCGGCTCGTTTGTACAGACCGATGATAACGTGTACGAATTCAGACAAGACGCCAACTAACAGACATCAAAACGACTATAGGAAAAACCTCCATTTTGAGATCACTATTTTGCAGCTTTGTGACTGTTCTTTTTCTTGTATTTGTACCGGTGGTGGCGTACGCTAATTTCACGTTCAGTGATACGCCCCTGAAATCTGCATTTGAAGAGATTCAGGAGGAAACCGACTACTTTTTCCTGTTTCGTGAATCGCTGGTGGCAGGTATTTCTGTGACATTTGAGAGCACTGAAGAAGCGATATTTGATGATCTCAAATCGTTGCTCCGCGACTATGATCTCGCGGTTTCGGTTGATCATGGCCGACAGCAGGTACTTATTACAAAACAAATCTCCAGAGACTTCGAGCCGGCTGTTGCCAGGCTGACAGGGCAGGTTGTGGATGCCTCCACCGGTGAGCGCCTGCCACACGCCACGATAATCTGGAAAAGTAACGGAGAGATTACAGGAGTTGCGGCCAACCAAGCCGGACGGTTTGACGTTACCCGGGAGTTTAAATCCGGAGAAATCACACTCACTGCCTCTTTTATTGGCTACGATAGCCGTGATGTCACCCTGGATATGTCAAATACCCGAAGGTTTGATGATCTGACTGTCCGGCTTACACCGCAGGCTGTTCAGGCAAATGAAATCATTATTTCGGGATTCTATGGATTTAATCCAGCCGATACGCTCCTGAGCGGCATGATTGATGCAGGACGATTCAGCCCGCTCGGTGAATCAAATTCAATTCGCGCACTTCATGCTCATCCCGCCGTAACAAATGGCACAGCTTTAAACGACGGAATGAATATTCGCGGCAGTACGCCCGATGGTTTTCTTGTACTGCTCGACGGCATGAGCATTTTTAACCAGAGTCACATTTACGGACTCCTCGACAGTTTTAATGCAGATGCGGTTCAATCGTCCGGTTTCTATTATGGCGTTACGCCTGCAAATATTGATACCCCCACCGGCGGCAGCCTGAACCTGATTACCCGCACCGGGTCGAGAAGTTCGTATCGCGGTACGGCTGGAATCAGCAATACCAGCGTAAACGGAACGCTTGAGGGGCCGCTTGGCAACCGAAGCAGCTGGCTGATCTCGGCTCGCACATCGTATCTTAATTTGGTGAACTGGTTAAATAATTCAGACTTAATTCAATGGGGACTCGACATCAACCGGCCCCGGCGGGTGGCGGGTGATGAAGCCGATTTCACAGATCTTGTGCTGCGTCCCGGCGACTCATCAGCGCGCTTTGTAGACCTTCACACAAAAGTATATACCGAAACGGCGTCTGCAGGACGATTTATCCTTAGCGGGTATTTTGGCGGCAACGATATATCACAGAAAGCGGATCGAAGGACGAGGCTCGCAGGGTCCGGTCGTGAGTTTACGTTTGAAGAGGTCACCACCTCCAACACATGGGGAAATGCACTGCTAAGCATTAGATATGAAAACGAATGGAGCGACCGCTTGTACAGCACCTCATTTGCTGGCGTGAGCGCTTACGAGACGGATTTCGAAAAAGATGATTTTGTCTATTCCCGAATCACAAACTCATCAACTAACGAGGATATTGCAGTATTTACCTACCCATTTCAAAACCGCAGCGTGATGAACGAGTTCAAACTTAAACAAGAACTGGAATGGAAACGCCTCGGTCTTTCGGTGATTGGTGGAGGGTCACTACGTTATTACATCGGTGAATATAGTGAAGCGTCGTTCGATCGTCCCTCCTACACATCCACTACAAATGCCATTCTTGCTGATGGATATCTCCAAACAAGCTGGCAGCCGTTCAGCGGACTTGAGCTGGACGCCGGAAGCCGGATGTACTATTACAGCCCGGATGCCAAATTCCGGTTTGCTCCACGATTACGAGCATCATATTCGCTATTTGATGCAGTTACTCTTACCGCCGGGTATTCCGTTACTTATCAATTCCTCCACAAAGTATCCATTCAAAACAGCACGTCAGCCGACGTTTGGATTCTTTCAACCGAAGATCAGGCGCCTGCTTCGGCTCGGCAGCTCACGGCCGGTATTCAGTTTGCACCTGATCCGCTGTTTTACCTTCGCGCAGACATCTACCGGAAAGAGTACGAAAACGTGCGCTTTCATGAGCTGAACACCCAAACGCTGTCCAACACCTTTTCAGGCACGCCCTGGTTTTATCAAAATGATGGCGATGCGCAGGGACTCGAACTGATTTTACGCAACCGGCTGAGCCGCTTTACTCTGTCTCAGACCTACACCTGGTCGGAGATATCTTACACGAATCCCTTTTTGCTTGATGGAGAATCGTTTTACGCCGACTGGGATCGCACACACTCGTACAATGCCGTACTCGAGACGCAACTTTCAAAAGGCCTTCAGCTATACCTCTCGTGGGTATCGATGAGCGGAGCTCCCAATGCGCTTGCTACATTTGGCAGCGACAACCGGCAGCGGCTTGATGCATACCATCGGTTGGATGCAACCCTCTCCTACGGCCATCGGTTTGCGGATGAATCGTCGCTTGATGTAAGTTTCTCCGTTTTTAACCTGCTCGACCGCGAAAACGTATGGTACCGCACTTACGATTTAAACTTTGACGAAACCCGGACCATCCCCCGCCTGGCCCAGGTACCTGTTGATGTCCTGGATCTTGGGTTTCAGCCATCATTTAAAGTGCAGTACTCGTTTTAGTCATAAGGTGTTGCGATTGCTTTATTTATGTATTTCTGCCCATACACTATTACTCTCATTTAAGTGCAGTCTCGGGATCCTTCCTATCAAGATTTAATAGCAGAAAAGATGAAGATTTTGTTATTCAGATATTTTATCTAACCACGGTATAATGAGTGACTTGAGTCTGTAAATCTGCTTAGAAAGTCACACCTTTTTCATTATAAGAGTCAAAGAAAAGAGAATTTTTATTGTTAACCCAAACTACATTTCCTCAATAATAAGCCCCAAAAATAGCCTTTTCGGAGAGATTCAGAATTAGATTAGGTACGGCCTCTATTTTATAAGAGACCGTACCTATATAATGTGCTCTATTGTTACTTATTTGACTTCAAAAACCTCAGCGAGTCTCGGTATCAATGCATTTTGAGTAGCCCACAATGCACCATCATTGCCAAAGGTTATTGCGGTAAGAATTGGAATGCCTTTAGCCACCTCTGTGCATGATTTTACACTCAGATCACAGGAATTAATTGTCCCTCCAAGATCCTCTGGATTTAATATCTCTACTGCAAACCAACTCTGTTCATCAAGTTCAGCAACATGCAGATTCCCTTCAGAATCAAATGCGAGATCTATAATTGAGGTGAATCCACCGTCGAAAACTTTCTCACATTTCGGACTCGATCCACACATTGCTCCCGAGGCATCAGGCGCTATTTTCCAAATATTTGAAGCACCAGTCGGTGCAGGAAATCCTTTCAGTTCACCTACGTAATAGTAGCCGTCAGGCCCTATTGCTACACTGGTCGGTACCGCTTGTGCAGGTATCATATCTGGAAGAGTACATAACCCGTCTTCCGGTTCAGGAAGACAGTTTAACAGATTCTTAATATTTGCTGTGGAAACCAGCTCATTGGGAAATACGGCGACCACTTCAATGTTTCCCTGATTATCAATCCTTAGCAGATCGTTTCCGCCGGCATCCACTACAAGGGCAGCATCTCCTCCAAGCGATTGAACATCAAAGGGATTGGAGTCTATCAGCTCTGCACCGTCCGGATTGAATGTCTCTTCAAATGCAAAAAGATCGGCAATCACTCTGTTTTTGCCTTTTGTAGCTCTGTACAGTGCCTGGCCGGTATCATCGCCAGGAGCTTCTGTCAGTCCTTTTATGGCCCACAGTGAGCCACGTCCGATTGGACTTATACCTGAAATTCCCGGTAGCGGGATGTCGGTGAATCCATCTTTCGTTGCGATACCGGCACCCGCATCGGCAACAAGAATGTCTCCATTTGGTGCCGTTGCCAAACCAAAGAGCGGACTTGTAAACCCTCCCCCGTTATTCTGTCCCGGATTTGGACGTTTTTTATTGAGACTTGTTAATTTGCCGGACGTGTTACTTCCAAGAATAGAGTGAGGGCTAATCTCATTTGAAGAGATCAGCTCATCATTAGAGGATGCTGTTTCCGGTGTTGTAATGCTTTGATCACTGCACGCCGTAATTGATAATAAGAAGCAGGCGGCAAATAGTAACCAAGCTCCCTTGTTTTTTAGATAACCACAACTATAAACAGTTTTCTGCAAATTTAACGGTTTCATATATCTCCTTGTTTATTTGATTTTTAGATGTATTGCTCTCTAAGCATGCTCTCTGATATTTATTTTGCCAGAGTTTTTACTCACTGTATATAATGGCATATTGAATAAATAACATATTCCTTCACCCACTGCAAATTGTTGCAGAGCAATACATTATTACGTTAATGTTTAAATAGAAACAATATCATAAAAAATCAATTCAGACACATTTGTTAATTAATTTTTGAACACTTTCAGATACTTAGAAATGAATATATCCATATAGATTAGCAGCCTAATAATGTGCTGTTGAAGGTACTATACTGTTAATGAGATTGATGAGAATTTTCCATCCCTCTCCCGGCCTCTCCCTATCCGCCGGCTGGCGGAAAAAACACTCCACAGGGAAAGGGGCTTTAGCAAAATGTTTTAATTCAGCACTATTATGTCTGCCATTGATGTGATCTTGCCAGCTCGGCTCAGCGAGGCGAGGTACGTAGAGCGGCGTCGCTGACCCGCTACCTCTAAGCTTTGAATAAATCCTGATTCCTTTGTAAAGACCCATCACTATTCACTCAGTGGTAGAAAAACACACTAAATCCGTTGAAAACAACTTTCCCTCTCGGCTCAGCGAGCCAAGGTACGTAGAGCGGCGTCGCTGACCCGCTTCCTCTGAGCTTTGAATAAATCCTGATTCCTTTGTAAAGAATTGTCACTATTCACTCAGTGGTAGAAAAACATACTAAATCCGCTGAAGACAAATTTCCCTCTCGGCTCAGCGAGCCGAGGTACGTAGAGCGACGTCGATGACCCGCTACCTCTAAGCTTTGAATAAATCCTGATTCCTGTGTAAAGACCCGATACTATTCACTCAGTGGTAGAAAAAACTAAATCCGTTGAAGACAAATTTCCCTCTCGGCTCAGCGAGCCGAGGTACGTAAAAAACCCACCGGCTACCAACCGGCGGGTTTTCATTACTATTGCTTTGGGGTATTGGACAATTTTTTAGTCATCTTCATCATCATCGTCGTCATCTTCATCATCATCCTCTTCCTCGAAACCTTCAAATGAGTTTTCAATGTTCTCATTTATTTGCTCGAAGTTGTTGCTGACATTTGGATCAAGATCATTTCCGCTTGGGTCCTTGAACCAGCTGTTGATGTCGATGTTTATAACAAGATCTGTACTTTCAGATTCAGACACATCGAGCGGCGGATTCAGCTCCATTTCAATTTCAAAATCTTCCCATGATTTAAAGGTAAATTCCTCTCCCTGGTAAAGTCCTTTTACCACAACCGAATAGGTTCTGTCACCGTCTCGGAAATCGGGATCACTCAAGGTAGCGGTATCTTCCTCGTCATCCGGTCGCTCCACTTCAAGTTCAAACTCATCGTAGAGTCCCGGCAGGATATTCTGTGCAGAAATATTTATAGGTGAGCCATCAAGCGGAAGATTCACAATGAAACCCTCCTCTTCAAAATCCAGAGAGTCATCTGAAACACTCTCAAGTTCCATTTCATCGATATAGAGTTTTACTTCCTGAATTTCATAGCTCATTAGCTTCTGTGATGCCATTAACTGTCCAGCGGTAGATGTTGAACCGGTATTTATTTGCATCTGAACCTGAACTTCGGATCGCCCGGAATCTGATTCGGGATTTATGATATTACAACCCAAAGCTGCGAAGGATGCGAATAAAATGATCACTAACTGCGTTACTAATGGATTTTTCATGAGTTTGGCTGTTGATTATTGAAATTCCGTTTGTGGTAGTAATACAGATGAGATGAAGGTGTCCCCCTAACGGGTTTCTATTTTTTTTGATACGTATATCGAAGCTCCTGCTTCGATTGCTTTGTTTCTTCTTATACATCAATTCTGAGCCACAGGGCCTGATTTCATACGGCGGACCAATGTTTAATTATCAGTCTTTTTCTGACTTTCGGGCCTGTCGAACAGGGACGTTCGACTTACGTAAATCGAAGCTCCTGCTTCGATTATTCGAAAACGGGCAATTAACAGGTTACGAATTGAATTTTTGCTGAAGCCCGTGACCCTATGGATTTCGTATCAATCCCAATCCGTTTCCAGCCATGTCGAACGGGGACGTACGACCTACGTTATCTTAAATATGATTTGTATTCACATTACTGTATTAGTATACTCATACAGTAGAACAAATAAATATATATCTCAGATAAATGACAGTAATCACATAAACTTATAACGAACAGATGATATCCATAAAAAACCTTTCGTTTGCTTTCAAAAAGAATAAACCACTCTTTAAAGACCTTTCTCTCCAGATGGAGACCAGTAAAATTTACGGGCTGTTCGGATTGAATGGCGCAGGTAAAACCACGCTTCTAAATCATATAACGGGTATGCTTTTTCCGGCAGAAGGCGAGTGTACTGTTAATGGAGTTACAGCACGTGAACGGTCGCCACAAATGCTGAGTGATCTTTTCCTGATTCCCGAGCAGTTCGACCTGCCTTCTATGACCGGCACACAATACACAGAGATTCACGCCCCTTTTTATCCGACATTTGATGAGGCCCTGTTTGAGTCTGTGATTGATGAATTCAAGGTTGATATCACATCCAAGCTTCAGGAACTCTCATACGGTCAGCGCAAAAAATTCCTTATTGCGTTCGCCCTGGCTACGAATACCCGCGTGCTTCTAATGGACGAACCCACAAACGGCCTCGACATCCCGGCAAAAAGTCAGTTTCGCCGGATTGTGGCATCACTTGATTACTCAAACCGGTGCATCGTCATTTCAACTCACCAGGTTCGGGATCTCGGTGCGATGATCGACCAGGTTTCGGTTATCAAAAACGGGGAAATCGTCTTCAATCACGGCCTTGATGCCATTCAGAAGAACTTGTCCTTCAAAAAAATACCGGCCGATTCTGAAACTGACTACATCTACGGAGAGGAGGCTCTGGGTAGCGTTCATGCTGTATTCAGAGCCGGAGCTGTCAATGAGCACGCATCCGAAGAATTGGATATGGAGCTACTGTTTAACGCTATCATCAGCCAAACCAACAATATTCAAGAAGAATTTAAAACTGTATCAGTATGAAATCATTACCGATGACAAACGGCTTTTCATTCGAACGATTCAAATGGGTTACTTATCGATTGCTTGTAATCAACAAAAAAGAGTATGCCTTTGGAATTGGAGGCACACTTATCGGACTATACGCTTTTTGGATTCTGATGGGAGTTTTTGGGTCGCAACAAACGCTGCAGGAAAATAGTACGATCGTTCTTGCATTCGGCACCGTGATTTACCAGATCGGTGGCTACGTACTCACCGCTTCGATCTTCAGCGAACTTCAGTCGCCCGGGTCTGCTGCGCAATTTCTCACCCTGCCTGCCAAAACCGGAGAAAAGTTGTTTTCCGGCTGGGTGATCTCTTACGTTCTTTACACACTCGTTGCATTTCTGGGACTTTCATTACTAATTTTAGTCATGTCGCTCACAGGCAATCTATTGTTTGACGGAGAGTTTCAGAACTTATACGATTTGACCAAGATCTACCTGAATAATGTTGTACTTGTCTACCTTGTCTTTAACAGCATATTTTTACTTGGGGCAGCCTACTTCAAAGGGAAAAACTTCTTAAAAACTGCCTTCTCAATTTTTCTCTTTTTTGTGTTCATGGGTATACTCATGATTATTCTATCAAATATTATTTCAAATTTTGCCGGTCCGGTAATGTTTAGCTGGTCAGTTTATCCATTCGCATCTTTTGAAAGTAGCGGCATATTTAAAAAACTGTTCCTTCAATTACTATATGTTCTGCCGCTCACGTTACTATTTCTAACCTTCAGCTACTTTCGTCTCAAAAACAGACAGGTGGCGTAATGGATTTCTCAGAAAACAGGCCTATTTATCTCCAGATTGTCGACCATTTTTGCAGTCAGATTCTGAACAGAAAATGGACGCCTGACGAACGGATTCCATCTGTTCGGGATGTTGCTGTCCAGCTTGAAGTAAACCCCAATACGGCCATACGGGCGTTTCATTATCTTCAGGAAAAAGACGTCCTCTATAACCAGCGCGGCGTTGGTTACTTTGTGGCTGATGACGCCTATGACAAGGTTATTGATCTGAAACGCGAGGAGTTTATCGAATATAAGCTGCCGGTGCTGTTTAGAGATATGAAGCAGCTTGGATTTACATGTGGTGAACTGGAGGACTTGTATGAAGAGCATTATGGGGAATGATTATAAGCAGGAAGTACAAATTAATAGTTATAAGATAAGAGTTTAACTAACAGCAACAGGCTTCTAAAAAAGCATGTTGAATAGTTTTTCCTGTCCTTTTTATTCAATGAATGCATTATACTGACCATCCCTATCAAATCTACTCTGGAGAGGAGAAATGGATTTGAAGACTGCTGTACGCAGATTATCAAACCGAGAGGTTTGTTGGAAAGGTCGAGAGGTATGCTATGGCTTCAGCTTCTATAAATGCCTGCGAAACACACCCCTGATTTTCGAAAGACTTGCTTCGCACGCTTTCTCAATTCTGTCCCCTCTTGCCATAGTTAGGGATCCCTCCGGGGCAAGATGGGATTTATACGTATCCCTTACGACTCATTGCTTACTTATGCCCCCGAATAACCAATTCACAAATCAACAAAAAACTAATCAACTAATCAATCTATGGCGCCCGGTTCGGATAGTCCGTAATGATTCCGTCCACGCCTAGCTCGAGCAGGCGGATCATCTCATCCCTGTCATTTACGGTCCATGGAATTAGTTTCATGCCTAACCGATCTGTTTTATCGACCAGGAGCGGTGTTACAAGATCATAACTCGGGCTCCAGATATCAGGGGTAAACCCAAGAATTTCCGTCATTAACTCTACCGACTGAGATTCGTCGTAAACCAGCATGGCGAGTGTGACGTCAGGATCAAGCTGACGCATTGCAATTAGAGTTAATGGATCAAACGACTGTACTATGGTGCGATCTAATATATCAAGATCTACCAACTGGTCGTAAAGAAGCTGCGCAAACTCATTTGGCAGCGGACTGTATACGCCGTACCAGTCGGGCTGGCTTTTGGTTTCAATATTGTATCTCACAGGTGGATAATTCTGTTCATAAACATACGTCTCAACAGCCAAAATAGCTTCTGCAAGTAGTGGCTTAGTCACATCCATTGCCTGCTGATCCGGAAAATTAGAGTTACCCCGTCGCCCCACATCATAGAGCTGAGTCTCTTCAAAGGTCATTTCAAAAATGTTAAGGCTTCGTTCTACCTCTTGAGTAACGGGGCTGCCATCAGCTCTTGATGTGATGGTATGATTAAACCAGGGCTCATGTGACACGACTACCTGGCGGTCGCTTGTAACAACGACATCAAGTTCCACTGTATCTACACCTTCTTCCACAGCTCGTAAAAATCCTGGTATTGTGTTTTCGGGGAGAAGTCCGCGCGCTCCGCGATGCCCCTGGAGATCGTACTCAAAGGAAGGTTCGTCCAATGAGCAAGCTGAACCTAATACAATTAACAGACAGAGAAGTGTAAGTCTTTTCATATGATCATATTTCACGGAAATGTAGTGAAAACAGTGGTAAATTCATTTACGCATACTGCGTTCCCCAAAAGTTTAACATTTCCTTTAAAATGAGAATTTTACTTTTTTTTATTACCCTGTTCCCGCTTCTTCTGGCTCAATCTCACCTTATCGCCTTTCAGGACAACGATATCACAACATTTATTTTGGTTCGCCATGCTGAAAAGACAAGCGACAGCCGTGATCCTGGGCTGTCACCTGATGGGATTGAACGTGCGGAGTTGCTGGCGCATATGCTTAGTGAAACAGACATTGATGCTGTATACTCTACAAACTTACAGAGAACAACCAGCACCATTCAGCAAATAGCCGATATGAATGAGCTCGAAATACAGTTTTATGATTATGAAAATCCTGAAGAGACAGCTGCCTCTTGGATTGACCAACATCGTGGAGACGTTGTCTTGATATCAGGCCATTCAAATACAACCCCCGAATTTACAAATGCACTGCTGGGCCGGCCTTACTTCCAAAAAATGTTTGATGAATCTGATTATGGTAACCTGCTGATTGTTACAATAACTGATTCAGATTCACCGCAGCTTTTACACCTCAGATATTAAACAGAAACTCATCAAATCTGCAATTTAAAGCATACATTGAGTTAAGTATTTCCACTCAAGGACACTATCTTTAGGCCATTCAATTTTAAATCGAAGATCTACACAAAGAAAAGCGCATGAACTCAGAAAAGCTTCGTGAACTGCAATCCCCTCTAAAATCTAAGTACAAGGAAAATCCGGAAGAAGCAATTGTTACGCTTTCATCAATCGGAAAAATTGGTGACGGAGTCACGTGTAAAGTTGATACCGGTAAAGCAATGGTCGAAGCGGGACTACACCCGGCCACTGGTGGCGACGGCATGGCGGCATGCTCAGGTGACATGCTCCTTGATGCACTGGTTGCCTGCGCCGGTGTAACCCTCAATGCCGTAGCAACTGCTATCGAAGTCGACCTTGGCAGCAACACCGAAATCCGCGCAGAAGGCGATCTTGATTTCCGCGGCACGCTTGGCGTTGACAAAGAAGCGCCTGTTGGGTTTAAAGAGATCCGGCTTACATTTCATCTCGATACTAATGCCAGCGAAGAACAGATTGCATCTCTCATCAAATTAACCGAGCGCTACTGCGTGGTGTTTCAGACGCTGAATACTAAGCCTGGGTTAGTTACGAAGCATGAGGTTGTGGGCTAAGCGACCTGCAAGAGTGACGAACGACAGTGAGTCTCCTGGCAGAGTCGCCACCATTTCCTTCAACTGATCCATCACAAATTTCTACCCCCCCTAACACCGCAACTCTTCCAGGACCTGACGGACTCTTGAAGGTTGATGAATAGCGACCTGCAAGAGTGGCGAGCGACAGCGAGTCTCCTGGCAGAGTCGCCTCGTTTTGCAGCGTCCCCAGGCCAGAAAAATTTTGAAATTGTAAATAAGGTTTCTGCACACTACTTTTCATCAACAAGAAAAAATAAAAGAGAGAGAAAAAAAATGGAACCACTTGAAGAGGGGAACTTTTATCACATATATAACAGAGGAGCTGGCAAAGCTTCAATATTCTTTACTGCCCACGATCATCACTTATTCATTAACAAATATTTCTATTATCTACATGTCTCTTCCGAATCATTTGCGTGGTGTTTACTCAAAAACCATTTCCATTTACTCCTGCGGGTAAGAACGATTGAGGAGCAGATTCAGACATTTAATGACGTAAAATCGAATTTTCCTGAAAATTCTTTTTATGGTGATCATTACAACTCACCAAAACCCTACAAAGTTTCTCAGCAGCTTAGCCACCTCTTTAATAGCTACACAAAAAATATTAATCTAAAAACCAACAGAAGCGGAACATTGATTGAGGGTTCATTCAAGAGAAAGAAAATAATGGATGAGGTTCATTTTCTTCACATTGTATGTTATATCCATCGCAACCCAATTCATCATAGGATTACAGATAATTATTCAGAATATCCATATTCATCATATCAACACATACTTTCAAACAATCATCCTTTTACTGAAACAGGTGAGTTGCTGAATAGATTTGGTGGGGTCAAAAATTATATAGAAGCCCACCATGAGTTCAAGCTTATGTTGGGCGATGAGTTTTATTTGGAGTAAGCCTTTAGCTTAAATCTATATACAGGTGTTGCTCAACTAATCAGCTCCAACACCTCAACTCTTCCAGGACCTAACGGACTCTTGAAGGTTGCTGGCTCAGCGACCTGCAAGAGTGGCGAGCGATAGCGAGTCTCCTGGCAGAGTCGCCACCATTTCTTCAAAAAAACAATCAATCAATAGTTCCTACCCCGACACCGCAACTCTTCCGGACCTTGCGGACTCTTGAAGGTTGCTGAATAGCGACCTGCAAGAGTGGCGAACGACAGTGAGTCTCCTGGCAGAGTCGCCACCATTTCCTTCAATCGGTCAATCGCACACGTTCCCTAACTTAACACCGCAACTCTTCCAGGACCTGACGGACTCTTGAAAGTTGCTTATTTACTCGCTTTCATCTTATCAAATTCACCGATACTGCTCTTAACCATTTCATAGCGATCTTCAGAGATTCCGACGACAATGGCGGGTATCACAAAGAGTGTAAGTATGGTGGCAAACGTCAGTCCGCCGATGACTGATCGCGCAAGCGGACTCCATGTTGCGGAACCGGCGCCAATTTCTAATGCCAACGGTATCATGGAAAAAATTGTGGTTAAAGCGGTAAGCAATATCGGCCGCATTCTGCGCTTACATGCCTGCAGGAACGCAACAAGATATGCGCGCTCCGTACTTGCTGTTTTCCCGGTATAGAAATGAATGTAATCCACGAGCACAATACCGTTGTTTACCACAATTCCAACCAGGATCACAATTCCAATGTAGGCCGGAACACTTAGCGGTGTCCCTGTGATAAACAGAAAGACGAGCGATCCGAAAAACGCAAGCGGCACTGTCATCATGATAATAAACGGGTCTCTGAGGTTTTCAAAGAGGGAAGCCATCACCATATAGGTGAGCAGCAGAGAAAAAAGAAATGCAAACATCATTTCAGTCTGGCTCTGGTCAATATCAGACGTGGAGCCTGTAAAATCGTACCTGAATCCATCAGGCAGCACGATTTCTTCGGTAAGTATCGACTGTATGTTCTCCTTGTATTCATTTGCGTTTCCCCTCACATTAACCGTCAGATCAATATACACTTCACGATCTCTTCTTGAAATCCGGCTCAGCCCCTGGTGAAGCTGAAAGTCACCCACTGCTAAAATCGGGATTCGAACATCATCTGTTTGAAGAACATCGAGAGCAAACAGGTCTTCTCTATTTTGAAACCGGTCTCGGTCATTTCGAACCTGGATGGGAATCTCCCGGCCTTCCTCTCTGAAAAATCCTGCCCTTGATCCGCGGGCCTGCGTTCCAAAAGCGTTTGCCACCTCACCAGCTGAAACACCTATGCGGCTAATTCGCTGACGGTCTAATACGTAGTGCAACTCCGGTGTCGGGCGGTTTCGGTTTGTGGTTACTGATGTGACGTTTTCCTCTTCTGTAAGCCGGTCTTCTATTCGGACGGAGTATTCCTGCAATGTTTCGACATCCGGCCCGATTAGCGTAAGACGTATGCCGCTTCCGCCCCAGCCCCGGCCGGTGGGTATGCCGCCCCCCCCGCTCGCTTCTACCTCAAGATCAACCTCAGGTGAATCGAGCATTTCCTGGGTCAGAGCTACCATATCCTGAGTCGTACGGGTTCGTTCCGATTGGTCCGTCAACAGAACTTTCATTTCACCAAGATTCGACTCACGGCTCCAGCGCTGCCGGCCAATACTCGTGATTACTGTCTGAACCTCTTCCAGTTCCAGAAGCCGGTCTGTATACTCTCTTAGTTCAGTAGCCGTATTATAGAGTTCATTCCCGGCGGGAAACGTGACTCTGACTCTATATTCACCGCTGTCATTTTCGGGGAAAAATTCGGATGGAATGGCCGTAAACAAATATACTGATCCTAAAATGATACCCACAACAAATACCAATACCGTCCATTTTTTATCCAGGATCCAGATCAGTATTCTGCCGTAGTTTTGTTCCAGGGCATTAATTGCCTTAAACATCATGCTTTTCCGATTGAACTCTTCACGCTTCAGAATGAGTGAGGCAAGCACCGGTATCAGTATAATGGACGCAATAAATGAACTCGTGATAGCAATGGAAATCGTAAGAGCGAGATCACGTGTCACTGTTCCCGTAACCCCGCTTACAGCGAGGATCGGTACAAAAACAGCCAGGGTTGTCAATGTCGATCCCAAAAGTGCACCGGTCACTTCATTTGTGCCCTCAAGAGCCGCCTGCATTCTTTTCTGGCCGCTTTCAAGCTTGTTGGCGATGCTTTCCGATACCACAATAGAGTTATCAACAAGCAATCCAATGGCAAGTGCAAGGCCGGTTATGGAAATTATGTTGAGGCTGATATCCAAAAAATACATTGCAGCAAACGTGGCGGTCAGCGATACGGGAATACTCATAGCAACAACAAACGCGATTCGCCATCCTCCCATAAACAGCAGCAAAATCAAGATAACCACGACGAGTGCGATGAGTGCCGACTGCGACAAGTTAGAAACCGAATCCTGGATAAACTCGCCTTCATTACTCAATACCTGCATATTTACCCCGCCCGGAAGACTGCTTCGAAAGCTTTCCATCTGATCCAGAACTGCCTTGGCAACATCAAGCGTATTGGCATCCGACTGCTTCTGGATTTCAATCTTTACGCTGTTTTGACCGTTTACCTCTTCAAGAGATTCAATATCGGCGTACGTATTCTCTACAGTAGCTACATCAGAAACACGGATGGGCACCCCGCTCTCACTTATTTTGATAACGGTTGAGCGTATTTCATCAATCGATTTATAAATGGCTTCTGCACGGATGCTATAACTCACCCGGTCAGACACCAGCGAGCCGATAGGCCGGTTGACATTATTGCTTTGAATTGCACTGACTACTTCATTAGGTAGTACGCGGCTGCGGGCAAGTGCATCAGGATCAAGCGTCACAAAAAAGTTTCGCTCAAGCCCACCTTGTGTATCGGCCGCGGCAACACCCGGAATTCGCTCAAGCCTGGGTTCAACAAAATCAATCGAAAGCTGGCGCAGTTCGTCGAGGCCCATTGACCGAGATTCAATACTGAGCTCAATAATGGGGGACCTGTCCGGATCAAACTGAAAAATGACGGGCTCATTGGCCTCTGCCGGCAGCTGCTGCCTGATGCGGTCCATTGCCTCCCGGATTTTCATTTCCGACTGCTGAATATTGCTGTTAGGATCCATCCTGAGAATAATAAACGCTCCTCCCTGCCGCACATTTGACTCGAGTGACTCGATCCCCTCCACGCCCATAATCGCACCTTCGATAGGTTCCACTACCAGGCGGGACATATCCTCCGGGTTTACATTCTGATAGTTCACCGATACCGCCAGCACTGGGATGTTGAATGCAGGCATCAGCGTCACTTTAAGGTTGGCAAGTGCGAACAGTCCGAACCCAATCACAATCAGTGACATCATGAACACCGTGACCGGGCGTTTCAGAATTTTTTCGGTAAGCGTGATTTTTTTCATAGCGATGGGGTTACGAATCTTGGTTTTTCAGGGGATCTTCTTTGTGGACAGCGTTGAATCCGAATCCTTCAACCCAGCTGTTAACGATATAATACATGCATGGAACCGCAAAAAGCATCAAAAAGGTACTCATAGTCAGCCCGCCAATAACGGTTCGGGCCATCGGGCTCCACGTTTCAGACCCTGCTCCGATCTGCAGCGCCAGCGGAACCATCGCCAGGATTGTAGTGAGTGCGGTCATCAGGATTGGCCGCAATCTGCGTGTTGCCCCATTTGCAATTGCATCCAGCCGCTCATGCCCGCGAGCCTGGAGTATTTTAATGTAGTCAATCATTACGATCCCGTTGTTCACCACAATACCGGTCAGAAGAACCAGGCCAACCATGGCTGTAACGCTCACCGGGGTTGATGTAATCCATAACATCAGCAGTACTCCTGTAAGCGCAAGCGGAATAGTGACGATAATAATCAGCGGTTCCACAAGGCTTTCAAACTGAGAAGCCATTACCATATAGGTAAGAATACCGGCAATCAGGAATGCGATGAGCAGATACTGGAATGATTCTCTTTGATCCTCCGCCGAGCCGGCCACTTCGTACCTGTATCCTTCAGGCCAGTTAATCTCGTCGAGTACGCTGCGAGCCCGCTCAGTTGCGGTTTGAAGATCAAGCCCGGCAAGGTCAGCTTCTATTTCAAGCATCCGTTCCTGGTTGATGCGAAGTATGCTCGACGGACCGGTAAACCGTTCAATACGCGCCAGGTTATCCAGCGGCATCCATGTGCCGGCGGCCGTCTGAATCTGTATTTCTTCCAGTTCATCAGAAGCCGACCTGTCCCTGGGGCTTAGCTGTACCAGCACCTCAAATTCTACTCCCTGATCTACGAATGTTGTTGCCACATCGCCCCGGACAGCATTACTGACGGCCGTTGCTACCTGGGAGGTATTCAGGCCTGCCCGCGAGATACGCTCGCGATCCATCTCAATCCTGAGCTCCGGGCGTCCCTGATCGGCAGTACTGAAAACGCTTGCAATCCCCTCCGTTTCACGCAGGCCATTCGTGGCATAAGAAGCCAATTTCTGCCTAACATCAGGATCATACCCGTAAATTTGAACAATCAAACCGGTTTCGCCATCGGGGCTCAGCGGATCTTCTCTTACTTCTTTAATATTGGCCCCGGGAATAGCCTGCATAGATTCAAGAAGCGATGAGGTAATTTCAAACTGCCCTCGCTCCCGCTCATCCACCGGTACCAGCTCCACGCGAACAACACCCTGATTTCCACCTGGATTATCGGCACCTTCAATCCCGGTTTTGTCGCCGTAGTCTGATACAATCAGGCGGGCTTCAGGAACCTCATTTCTGATCACATTTTCCATCTGGACGATCGTTCGCTGAAGCTCAAATAAATTAACACCCGGCTCACGCTGAACCTCCAAAACAATTTTATTCTCATCTACTTCGGGAAAGAACTCGCCGCCAAGTAACATGTAGATGGGCAACGAGGCTATCAGCAGAATAAAAGATGAAACGACCACCAGCCCGCTTTTTTCGAGTGATTTACTCACTGCCTTGTTGTAGGATTTTTCCAGCCGGTCGAGCTGACGTGTTAAAAAAGGCTCCACATGATTTGAGAATAGATGTGAAACTTTTTCATTCAGCCATCCAAAAATGAAAATCAATGGATAAAGCGGAATGACAACCAAATAGACCGGTATTGACAGAAATATATTTCTAACGGATCGACGGCTCCAATCGACCAGTTTTTTAAAGGTTGATCGGTCATCCGGTTCTTCAAGATCTTTCTGAAACAGTTTGGAGCTCATTACCGGTATGATGGTAAGAGCCACCAGTACCGATACAATCAATGCAAACGATATCGTTAGGGCGAGATCTCTGAATAGCAACCCTGCAATTCCGGGTACGAAAAGCACCGGAAGAAAGACCACAAGTGTTGTAAGCGTACTGACGATAATAGGCGTAGATACTTCCTGGGCACCATTTACAGACGAGCTCGGCCCGTCAGCGCCATCTTCCTTAAACCTGAAAATATTTTCCAACACGACTACTGCATTATCCACCACCAACCCCACGGCAAGAGTTAATCCTGACAGCGATATTATATTCAGGCTGACATCAGCCCAGCTCATAATACTGAACGTGGTGATAATTGATACCGGGATGGAAATGGCTACAATCAGAGACGACCGGCCACTGCGAAGAAACACCAGCAGCATCAGCATCACGAGAACGATGGCCTGGATTGCTGTAATGACCAGATTGCTGATGGACATCTCAATAAAGTCGGCGCGGTTGGTAAGAATATTGAGTTCTACGCCAGCCGGCAAAATCGTTCTCAGGTCGTCAAGTGAGGCCGTCACACCGCCCGCTGCCGTCACAATATTGCTATCGCTCTGTTTGTATACATTGATAATCACGCCGTCATTTCCCTGGACACGAACATTTCCAATCGGCTGTGATATGCCGTCTTCAACGGTTGCTATATCTTTGAGATACACGGGATTTCCATCTTTCACGGCCGCAATACTGTTTCGTATCTCTTCCACATTTGTAAATTCGCCGATCGTCCGCAAGGAATACGATGTTTCCCCTTCAGACAGTTCACCGGCCGGCACCTGTACATTTTCTTGACGAAGTCGACTTGCAACCGCTCCAATATCAATATCGTACATCCGCATCTGTGCATTGCTGAGCTGTACGTTAATTTGCCGGGTCAAACCACCTGCAGTTGCAGCTGAGGCAACACCGGGAATTCGTTCAAGCCGCTGTTCAAGCTGCTGCGTTGAAACCGTTCGAAGCTCCCGCGGACTTCTTGTATCTGATGTTAGCGTAAGGACAATGATCGGTTCATCATTAGGATCATAAGAAAACACGACGGGCTGTTCGGCATCCTGGGGCAAGCCTCTGCGAATTTGATCGAGACGTTTCCGCACTTCCGTTTCTGCAAAAAAGAGATCGGTTCCCCAGCTGAAATTCAGCCTCACGACCGAGGACCCCTGGCTGGAAATAGAGCGGACACGTTCAATACCCGAAATACTACCCACTGATTCTTCAATCGGCCGTGTGATCAGCGTCTCCATATCTTCCGGGGCTACACCTTCGTAAGTTGTGTATACTGTAATGGTTGGAAAGGACACATCGGGATAGAGATTCAGCCTCAGATTAGACAGGCCAAACAGCCCAAATCCGATCAGGATAAGGCTGATCATCAAAGATGTGACCGGGCGGTTAACTGCAATTTTTGAGAGATTCTTCATTGTATTAGTTGCTACCGGTTGATTCTGCACCTGAGTTACTGCCGCTTCCCTGTCCGGATTCTGCTCCGGCATTATCACCACTGCCTGCTCCCTCAGCCGGCTCCATCACATCAATTGTGCCGCCGCGACCGGGTGATGGTGATTCCTGGCCGGCAACACGAATTCGCGCTCCATCCTGAAGGCCCGACTGCCCGGTAACAATGATGTTTTGCCCTTCCTCAAGCCCTTCCAGAATTTCAACACGCTCTCCTTGTTCAAGGCCGAGTGTTAAGTTCTGTCGCACGGCAATTGTATCACCCTGGGCAACAAAAACTGAGTAGTTTCTGCGAAGCTCAACTGTATTTGTCTCAGGCTCTATGTACGTTTCTACGTTTTCAATCATTGCCGTTCTCGGGATCACAACCGTATTCTCTCTTGTTTCTAGCGTAATCCGGGATTCGGCAAGTACGCCTTGTCTTACTCGGGGTGTCACATCAACAAGACTCACAACAACTTCGCCGAGACCCGTTTCAGCATTAAGCTGAGGGCTGATTCGTGAAACCACGCCTCTTGCAATGGATTCACGAGTGTTACTCATTTGCAGATCTACGGGCAAACCAACAGAAACGGCATCCCAATCGTCCATTGGCAGAAACAGACGGGTTTCATATCCCACGAGATTAGCAATTGTAAAGGCAACGGTACCGGTTGTGGCAACGTCCCCCTCATCGATTTCACGGCTTAAAATAACACCGTTTACCGGGCTTCTGAGCACTGTATTTTCAAGATCTTCACGGGTGTTGGTCAGTGAAGCCTCAGACGCTTCCAACTGTGCGCGTGCCGTATTATAGGTAGCACGTGCCTGATCAAATTCAAGATTACTGATGGCGCCGGACTCAAAGAGCTGCTGCTGGCGGTTGTACTGAATGCTGTCTCGCACGAAGGCTACCCGGCTTTGCCTCATTTGTGCCTGTGCCTGCTCGTATGCATCGCGAAAGGGAAGTTCATAAATTTTAGCTAACCGCTCTCCTGCACTAACCGTATCGCCCAAGTCAGCGTAAATTTCAGTCACTCGATTGCTGACCTGTGGGTTGAGGTCAACAACTGCCTGTGATCTGATGGTGCCAAATGATCGGATTTGATCTGATATTGACGACTCCTGAACGTTCAGTACCTCCACGCTGGTTGCCTGGCCTCCTCTCTGACCGAATCCGCGGCCGTTATTTTCTTCTTCTGTGTCGAAACCGCAGCCGGTCATTATAGTAGCTGTGATGAATGCTATGGCACTAAGTATTGCTATTTTTTTCAATGGATTGATAATGCGTTGCTGTGAATGAGTATGTGATTAAAAATGTAGGGACTTCTATCGTGTGATCAACACCATTGTTACATCATTTAATTTCTGATTACCCAATTTTGCAGGTTTTTTATAAGCTTTTACAAGATAGGGGCTCACGGAAGCTTCATAAATTTTTACCCCTGTTGCAATTCATTTGAGAGTAGCTACCGCGCAGGGTTCAGGGTTCAGGGCACCTACATACAGGACCTCTAAGCGTGCGAACGGAGTGAGCTCCTTGAAGCGTCCGGTGTTGGTGATTCGTTTATTCGTTTATTCGTTTATTCGTTTATTCGTTTATTCGTTTAAAAGTTGGTTCAAAATTGTCAAAGTCCAAATTAATGTAGCGATACTTAAGATTTTCGATTGTTCATTTGTAAACTTACCAATTTCGCCCCAATCGAACTCCCATCCCAAGAGGGGACAGAAGCAGCCGCGTACAGCGGACCTTCAGGGGTGGGTCCGTGTGGTGCGAGGCTATGGACTCATATCTCACACATTAAATCTAATATCTCAATAAAATTGGAGATCCCGGATCGAGTCCGGGATGACTTCTAATTTAGGCCCGCGGCTCAGGACTCAGGACTCAGGACTCAGGACTAAAAACCCGCAACTCTGCCAGGAGCTCTCTGCGTTCGCACTCTTGCAGGTTGCTCAAATCTCAAACCCATAACGCACCACTCGCCGTATTCCTGTCTCCTCATCCGTCTCACGCGTATACATCTTGCCGTTTTTAATTGTCACAATCGGCTCACCCCGGGGCCATTCAAATTTAGTTATTAGCTCGCCGGTCTCTTCAAGAACCCACCATTCAAATACAGATAAATCATCAACAATAGTCGCAATCCAAAGTCGGCCCTCAACATCTACAAGCATGTTATCCATTGCCGGCCAGGTATCGGGTACCTCATTTTGACTGACTAAATCAGCAAGAAAAGATGTACCCTGAGAATTGATTGCATCCTCCTTAGTCATCTCCAAATGATTAAACGGATGGTAAAAAGCACTTAAGTAATCCCCTTCAGAGTTGTACTTTTTGATCAATAATTGATCTGACAGCGCTGAGTAGATATATCCATCCTCGGATACAGTGACTATAGGTTTTGTAAATATCTGAGGCCTCGGTGATGCCCGGGAATAAGGCCCTTGAAATTGAAAGTCCTCCGGCGCTTTCCCTGTAATTTCATACATTGGTACAGGCTCCGTGATTGGTTTGATAAGTCTACCATCATCTCCCATCGTGTAAAAGAAAATCAGTCTGTCATCTTTGAGTTCACCAGCTTTATCCGCAAAAGTCCTTATAAATCTGGTCATTCTAATCAAGAATCTCTTCTCATTAATAATTAAGGTTTGATTCATTTGTGCATCAGCAAGTTCATCAAAACTACCTTTATTTGTTGGATTTAAGTTGATTGTGTGTATCAACTCGAAATCGTCAGTAGTATGGAGATTCGCCCTTGCTTTCATCCCATCCATTAAGAATAGTTGATCAGATTTTATAACCGGAAAGGGGCCAAATGTATACTCACCAGGCCCATTTCCGCTTCTGCCAATTGATGCAAGATATGATCCATCAGATTCAAATATATTGAGCGTGTTTTGTTGATGATCGTTGATGTAAACTCTCCCTGAACGATCAACATCAAATCCACCCAGTCCGCCAAACGTTAGTTCAGGAGTGTCGCCGAATGAGCGTTCGCGCTCGAACCGTATATCAGCTTTCGCTTCCATACCGGATGGATAAATGGTAAGATTTTCAATTTCATCCAGGCCTGCCGGTAAATCTATGGGCCTTTCGGACGTGCTTTCGGTACAAGATGTAAGGATTATGGTTATGACTAACATGCTGCAACAGGTTACAATGAAACAGGGTTTTCTCATGTTTTCCTCTTCTGTTTTTTAGTGTTGACTTAGTGTATCCGAACGGCTTGATTTGGTTTTTTCAATACTCTTAAAGAGTAAGATTGTTGGTTCAGGGTGCAAGGCGCAAGGTTCAGGGCTCCGAACCCAGGACCTCCAAGCGTGAGAACGGAGTGAGCTCCTTGAAGCGTCCGGTTCATGGTACATATCTCACATTTCGACATCTCAAATCTCAAAAAATTGGGAGATCCCGGATCATCTGCAGAATTCCTAAGGAAATGTCCAGGTTGGCATGTTGTCCAAATCTGCGACACTTGCTCATTTCTCAATACTCATGACTCAATACTCCCGACTCACTACTCATGACTCTTAAAAACCCGCAACTCTTCAAGGAGCTCTCTCCGTTCGCACGCTTGCAGGTTGCTCATGACTCACGACTCAATACTCAAATCTCCATCTACCTTCTCCCACACACCCATCAACAAAATAATCAACATGAGACTAACGCCCAGGCCCCAAATTACGACAGTGGCCAGGTCATTCCAGAACTCATTCGTACCGATGACAACCAGCGGAATTAGTCCGCCGATGGTGGTCAGGGATGTGATAATGACGGCGCGCATTTTATTGCGGTAGACCTGTACCCAGCTTCTGAGGCCGTGGATACCGCGCGACCGGCAGCGCTGTTTTTCGTGGATCAGCAAAATAGAGTTGTTCACCACCACACCCACAGTGAGCAGTGTTCCGGCTATGGCGCCCTGGTCAAAGTTGATGTCGTGGTAGAGCGCACCGGCCATCACCCCGAGAAAGCTGAGGGGAATGGCAAGCAGGACCACAAGCGGATCGCCCCAGCTCTCGAGTAGTGCGGACACGATCATCCACACGCTCAGAATGGTCAAAAACAGGAGCAGCAGATAGTTCTGGACCTGTTCATCCTGCCCCCAGGTGAAAAATCCGCCGCCAAATTCAATAGATGCGCCAACCGGTACGGGTACTTCATCAAGAACCGACTCGATATAGTTTGTAGCCAGGCGCGGCGGCCCCAGGAAGTCGACCGAAACGGTCCGCTGGTAGGATTGATCCTCGCGTATGATCTGGGACAGTGTCTTCTCGCGGGTGAGGTCAGCGATGTCCTCCATGGTAAAAAAGGTGCCGTCACTTCGGCGCGATCGGTTCAGAAAATCTTCTTCATAATTGGTTTGAACCTGGCCCAGCCCCATCAGGTAGAACCGCTCGCCGTTCATATCCACCCGGCTCCGAATGTTGGTAGGGTTGGCATCAAGCTGGATGGCATCCAAAACCGCCCGGCGATCGAGCTCTTTGAGCGAGAGCTTTTCATCATCCAGGCTCAGCACATACTGAAACATATCGCTGCTTCTCCACCCGGCATTGTGAATATCTACCTCCTGAACGCGCGGATTCCGCTTCATACGGGCGGCGATATCTTCGGCCAGCAGCAGCAGTTCATCATAAGAGAACCCGCGCAGACTAATTCTACGGCCCGATGAGCTCCCGCCAAACCCGGTACTGAATCCATCACCAAGCCCTCCTACCGAAATTCCTGAGTTACCAATTTTAGTGGCCAAGAAGATGGCTTCCCCATAGAAATTGTATGGTTCCGTTTCGAACAGATACTCATCCTTGATGTAAAACCGTAACTGGGCACCTGAGTACTCTGAGACCGTGGTTTCATAATAATCGAACGCATGGGCATAAGGAAGTACAGTCTGCTCAAAACTCCGGGCCATCTTGTTGATCTCCTCCATCGGCGTGCCCTGCGGCGTTCGGATGCTCACGTAAATACTCTGCTGCTCGCCACGTCCCCACGGCGTGCCAAAGTAAGTTTCGTTGAAAAACTTGTAGGTAAGCCCGCCAATCAAGGGATCAATATCGCTGCGGTTATCGAAATATGCCTGGGTGAATTCAGGCCACGAGATATCTTCCCAGTCCGGCTCCTCGATGGCAAAGAGCGGAATTCCAAATGCAGCGATCAGAATTATATACAACACGTGTCTAGCGCGATTGCGATAGTAAAAGAGGCGAACCAGCATACGATTCAGGGCCCGGCTGAGACGTTTCTTGAGCTTTTTTTCAGATTTCATCTGGTCAGACGGCACCAGCCAGATGAGTGAATAGGGAATCCACGTAAGGGCCACGATGACGGAAGAGACGAGTGTGAACGTAAGTGCAACGGCCAGCGGAACAAGGAAAAGCTGCAGCTCTTCCATCGCAAAAAAGAGAGGGATGAAAATACCAACGGTAGTAAGCGTGCTTCCAAACACCGGTACAAATGTGTTCGGCAGCTCTTGCTTGATGTAGTCAAGACGGTCGCTTCGGTTTGATGGGAGCTTAGGGTTGATCTGTTCAAACACAACCACGGCGTTGTCGATAATCATCCCGAGCGCTACAGTGAGGCCGGCGAGCGTGAGTACGTTAAGAGTAAAGTTCATGAAGAAGAGCACGCCCACGCTCATCATGATAGAGAAAACCACGCTTCCGAGAATCACAAATGGTGCCCGCAGACGGCGAATAAACAGAAGCAGAATCACAAAGACTGAGAGAAGGCTGAAAAACGACTGGTACTGCAGGTCGCCAAACTGGCGGCGAAGATCTTCGGTGGAGTCGCGCTCAAGCTGAAGCCTCACATCGCCGGGAAGCAGGTTTTGGATTGCCTCCATTTCGGTGCGGATTTGCTCGCCGAGACGAATAGCGTCGGACCCGCTTTCACGTACAAAGGTCATGCTGAGAGCGGGATTTCCGTTCAGTCGCTTCAGGCTTTTGACCGGGTAATCCTCGATGGTAACATCCGCCAGCTCATCGAGCCGAACCTGACGATTGCTTTCGGGAAGACCAATACGCATCGCTCGAATATCCTCAACTGACTCAAAGGAGGGTGGAATCAGCATGCTCACCCGCGAGCCGCTTCGCTCAATAAAGCCGCTTGACTGCCAGTTCAGTTTCTGGCTGATCTCCGTCAGAATCACGTTCGACTCCAAACGGTATCGTTCCAGGCTGTTGGAATTGAAGCGGACGGTGAGCGCCGGGTCTTCAGCTCCCTGAATTTCGATATCCGCCAGACCGGGAAACCCAAGCAGGCGGAGGCGAATTTGCTCTTCCGCTATCCTGTAAAGCTCTCGTTTGCTGCGATCCCCGCTGATGGAGTACCCCATGAACGTCTCCTGCTCCTGCAGCTCCTGGGGGATCGACCGGTTAATGCTTGGCCGACGGACCTGTGGCGGCATCTCGTCGGTGAGGCCGTAAAGATATTCCTGAAGCTCGAGAATCCGGTACTCCACCGGCGTCTCTTTTTCAAACGTAATTGTGACCCGAGACCGCCCCTCGGTCGACACGGAACGAATTCGATCCACGTTCCGAAGCCGTGTTGCCACCGACTCTACGCGCCGCGTCACCTCCTGCTCCATCACCTCCGGGCTGGTCGTGCCCCAGCTGTAGCTCACCGTCACCGACGGCAGCCGCAGATCGGGCGCCATCTCAAGCGGAATATTCATCCACGCCACAATCCCCACAATGGCAATGGCCATGTAGCTAAGGGAGATGAGATATTTTCGGCGGAAGATTTCTTTCATAAAACAAGTGAAAGGTGAAAAGGGAAAAGTGAGAAGTTATCTGGAGGATAGCATTGTTGATAGCATGGCAAATATTTCGTTTGCTTACTGTTTACTTTTTGGGGACTGGATACTACTCCCCCTTAAAAAAGGGGGACTGAGGGGGATGTTCATCTGTCGCTCAAATTAAACCCTGTATCCATGATCGGTTTCATAAATAATTAGTTAAATATTCGAATTATTGTTTATAAATCAGAGCTAAACTACATAAACACCCCTCTGTGTCTCCCCTTGTTAGGGGAGAGTTATAATTCATCTCGATAATACCCTTTAGATTCTTCTAAATTTCGTATCCATCCTTCGATTGCCATCAATACATTACCCATATCTTTCTTTACTTCTAAATCATCAAATCTGAGTACAGTGAGACCAATTGATTCCAGCCAATCTTGTCGAAGCATATCGTTCTCAAAGATTTTTTCATCATGTGAATCACCATCAATTTCGATCACGAGCCTCAGCTTATTAGAAAAGAAGTCAACAATATACTCTCCAATTGGCTTTTGCCTTAAAAATCTATATCCCAGCATTTTACTGTTTTTCAACTCTTCCCATAGTAAAATCTCAGAAAGTGTTGAGTTGTTTCTCAACTTTCTGGCTAATGGGATTAGTTTTGGGTTATAATAGATTTTCATTATTCGTGAATTATAATCCCCCCTTAAAAAAGGGGGACTGATGGGGATGTTCATCCGTCGCTTAATTCAAGCCAGCATTTACATAGTTGGTTTTATCATTTAAAATTCTTTATTCGAAAACATATTTCTGATTCGATGCTAAACTCACAAAACACCCCTCTCAGTCTCCCCTTAGTAGGGGAGAGTTCTTGTCACTGCAAAATTCATCAATCAATGCCGGATTCCCTAACAATCTCCCCTGCCATCCTTGGCCTCACTTTCTGCAGGTGACTGATTGCAAAATGTCGGTCTACGGCAAGGGTGTCACCGGGGCTGATGTCTTCGCTGTTGAGGATCGCCCAGTCGGAGGTTTCGATTTCGGGTTCAACATAGACCCACTCGACGGTGTCGCCGTTAAGTTTGAAAACCAGGGTCCGGCCGCCGTCGCGTTCGAGGATCGCTGAACGCGGTACACGAGCAATACCTGAATGCGATTCGATCTGGATTCGGCCCTCCACGGTCATGCCCGGACGAAAACTTCGATCACCATTCTCCACTTCAACGACCACTTTTCCTGTTTTAGATTCTGAATCCACCACCGGGCTGATCGCTCTGACAAAACCAGTTTTCCTTGCGCCGGATTGAGACACCAGTTCGGCCGCCATCCCCTCTTCAAGGCGCAGCAATTCCGATTCCAGAACGTCCAGCCGGACCAACACTGTACTGTCGTCAATCAGCCGCCCCACTTCATTTCCGGCCTGAAGGTAGGCGCCAATCGAAATGCGTTCCGGCACGGACAAGTGCCCCGCAAACGGTGCGGTAACCCTTGTGTATGACAAGTCAAGCTGAGCCCTGTTCAGGGCCGTTTCTGCTGCAGCGAGTCCGGTCGTGATACGAACCATCCGGTCACCATCCATCTTGTCGGCATTGCTGACATCATCACTTCCGCCATTTCGGGACTGCCGCTGACCGCTTTCAATATTATAGGCCGCGAGAGCCGACTCATATTCATTTTGTGCCTCCTCAAGCTGGTACTGCCACTCCTGATCATCAAACTGAAGCAGCAGATCTCCCTGCTGAACCCGGGCGCCGTCTTCCAGCGTGGTTGCCTCCACAAACCCGCTGATCCTCGGACGAATGATAATCTCCCGGCTCGCCTCCACCACGCCCTGGCTTTCGATGTAGACATTCAGGTCGCGGTCATCCGCCATCGAAAAAATCACCTCCGGCAAAATTTCCACATCATCACTCACCTCAGGAGTTTCGGGTTCTTCCTCGGATGAGCAGGCGGGGAGTGATAGCACAACGATGGAAAGAATAACAAGGAAACTTCGCTGAAAATTTAGACACATCATTTTATCTTTAATTCTCATGCAGACCGCCTTCACATCAAACACACCCCTAAATCCCCTCTCGAGAGGGGACTTTTTAATCATAGTCTTCAAGTATCTCAAAATCATAACTGGTATGTGTTAAATTTTACTTTTCACTTTTCACCTCTACCATCTCGGAACTACGATCCTTCTCCACCTTCCCAAAAATCACCGGGATTATATATAGCGTCAGAATCGTACTAGTCACCATCCCGCCCATCAGTGCAACGGCCAGTGATTGCCGAAATGCATAGCCTTCACCAAACGGAATGAGCATCGGTACGAGTCCTAATATCGTCGTTACACTCGTCATAACCACGGGACGAAATCGGTGTTTGCCCGCCATTTCAATCGCTTTCTGCAGGTTTCCTGTATCAGCGAGGTAGCGGCGCATAAAATCTACTTTCAGGATGGAGTCATTCACGGCAATCCCGGTTAAAATCAATATTCCCATAAACGACATCGCGTTCAGGCTGCTTCCGGTGAGGTAAATGGCCAGCAGCGACCCAACCCACGCAAACGGAACGGCCACGATGATGATCATCGGGTATTTGAGATTTTCAAACTGGATGGCGAGGATGATATAGATCAACAAGATGCTGAGAGCCAGCAGCAGTCCCATGTCGGTCATCAGATTTTGGACCATCAGTGCGTTACCGGCAATCTGAACTTCCACGCCGGTCTGTCTCATAAAATTGTTGACCGTCTCCTCGGTCTGAGACCTGTTCCACCACCAATCGCTCAACTCCCAGTCTGCCACATAACTCAATACCGGGGTCTGATCTATGCGCTCAAGCTGCTCCGGCTCTTTGGCCCTGCTAATTTCAGCGAGGTAGCTCAGCGGTATTTCACGGTTTGCGAGCCGAAGCGAAATTTCTTCCGGATTGTAGATTTGCTGCTGATCGCCCAGCAACCGGATACCAATTCGTTCATCCTGACGGTTCCAGTCCGTCACAAAACTTCCGCGTGTGACTGATTCAAGATAGCGAACCACCTCCTGTTCACTGATACCAAGCTGCAGCATCCGGTCAGACCGGAATCTTATGTTCCAGGTATCAACCTCCTGCTCGTACTGTTTTTGGAGTGATACATCGAGGCCGGCATTTGTCAATGCATCCTGAAGTTCGGCTGAATAAAGTTCATTGATGTCACGGTCCATGCCAATTAACCGGAAAAGAATTGGCGGCTGATCGGCACCGATGAGCGCACTCCAGCTCTGATTGTCAGATACAGGGTACACGCTCCATCCCGCGAAATCCGCGCTAAATGCATCTATCTCAGCTTCCACCCGGTCGGCCTCATTATAACCCGACACCGGAATAACCACCCTAAATTTATTGAGACCTTCCCGCGCAAGGTTGGCGAGGTTTGTTTGATCGGTAAAACCGCCCGACATCTGAATATTGCCCTGCCCCAGGTTGGCCCGCTGAAGCCGCTGTCTCAGCGCATTGGCCGCCTCCTGCGTGGATGGCAGCGATGTATTACCGGGGAGCTGTACACGATAGCTCACCGCCGTTGGCTCATCTTCCGGGAGCATCGTTTTGGACACCATCAAAAATGAAAACACCGAGCCCACAACGAGGAATCCAGCCAGAAGAAGTATCCAAATCGGCCGTTTCAGTACCGATTGCAGACTTATCTCATATCGCTCCAGCAAGTTGTCGAAAAACTTTCGCGTATTAAGCTGACCACTTTCATCCGGCGAATCTTTGGCTTTTTTCTTGCGCCGTTCAAGAATCTGTACCACCAGAACCGGTAAAATGATCAGCGCCACAAAGAGGGATGCCAGCAGGCTTATGGAGAGCGTATAGGCCTGATCCTGAAAAAAGGCTCCTTCGAATCCACCAAGGAAAATGAGCGGCAGGAATACAGAGATGGTTGTGAATGTTGATGCCGTCACCGCAAGGGCAATCTCTTTGGTCCCAACTGCCGCAGCCCGTTTCACCGATGGCGCGGCCGGCATATGTCGGTTGATGTTTTCGAGCACCACAATTGCGTTATCGAGCAGCAGGCCGATACCGAGCGTGAGTCCGCTCAGCGATACGATATTGAGCTGAATGCCGGAACCGTACATCACAAAAAAGGTAAGAAAGATAGAAACCGGAATGGCCACACCTATTGTAAACGGTGTTCGGATATCATTCAAAAACAGGAAGAGCACGATAAAAGCCAGCACGCCCCCAATTAAAAGCGTCTGAAGCAGGTTACTGATCGCCTTTCGGATAAAGGTGGCGTCCTCGCGGATCACTTCAATGGCAATATTGGGATGTAGTTCGCGCATCTCATCAAGCAGTGGAGTCAGCGTATCGAACACTTCTACCGTGTTGCTTCCAAACTCTTTCTTAACCAGGAGATTAAGAACCCGTTCACCACCGAGCATCGCAAATGATGAGGGATCGGTCTCACCAAGTTCAATCTGTGCGACATCACTGAGAAGCAGCACCTTGCCATCTCCCAGCTTTTTGAGGGGAACCGTATCGAGATCCTGTAGTTCATCAATCCGGCTCTGTATTTTCATGGAGTAGCGGTACCATCCATCGCGAAGCTCACCGCTTGTGGCAAAGAGGTTGGCCTGCTGAATAAGACTCTGAATTTCACCCAATGTCAGATCAAACCGGTCGATTTCACGGGGTAGATAGCGGATCTGAACTTCGGGCTCCACCGCCCCCACCGGCACAACCTGCGCAATGCCCTCGGCCTGCTCGAGGCGCCGCGAAAGCACCTGCTCGGCCCAGCGTTTGAGCGATAGCCGGGTGTCAAATTCGTTATTTGGACGATCTTTTGAGGTGATGGCGAGCACGGCTATAGGTTCATCAGCCGTGGTATTGAAGATGAGCTGCGGACGGTCAGCCTGTTCCGGCAGCGAATATTGTGCTTGGTCCAGTTTTTCCCGGACATTCAAAAACGCGAGGTCCATGTTATGACCCCATTGAAAATTGAGGTAGATCACGCTCTGCCCCTGGCGCGCAAATCCCTGCACCTGGTCAATTCCGGGAATGGTGCTTAAAACAGCCTCCAGGCGCTCATTGAGGCGGGTTTCCACTTCACGTGGCGAGGCACCCTGCCAGTCCGTCCGGACTACAAGATTGGGAGAGTCCACATCCGGCAGCAGATCTACTGAGAGTTCACTAAGTGCCAGGCTGCCAAAAATAAAAGCCGCAAGAATCAGGATAATTGCGGTTATTGGGCGATTTAATAGCACAAGATCAGGGTCAGCCAGTTAGGGTTGCACGATAAATTTAAAAACTGATGAACTTACTATGTTCAATGTATCTTGATGAAGATGAACGAATCATTACTACGATTATAGTTTACTATTTTATTACGTGCAACTATTTATTTAAAAAATGATATTGGCTTAGACGTGCATTCGAACTACGTAAATCGAAGCTGCCGCTTCGATTGCTTTGAGACGGGCAATTCATTCCTGAAGTAAAGATTCTTTTGATATCCAATGAAAACGGTCTTAGGCTTTTGCAGGGAAGCTACTATTGCAAAAGTCGAGAGGCCCCAAAGCTCGATTAGATAACGACTTTTTTACTCACAAATTCAGTAATCAGACTGTGTATTCTATTAAATCCAACTGATCAATAAAACAAAAATCTTTTCGGTTTTTCGTTAATAAAGGGATGTCGAGAATAAGTGCCGTAGAAGCAATTAACATTCCGGAATCAGAACCCCTTGACTTAATCGATAGTGTTTAAACAGGTCAACAGCTTTTTCTGAACCGGTTTTGCTCAATTGAATAATTTCAAAATTGAACAAGAATTTTTGAAGGGACTTAAAATCGGCCTTGTTTTCACATCCAACCATTAGTTCAAGTTGAGTTATTACACTTATTGCAAGTGTATACTCAAGCTCCAGATTTTTCAAGAGTTCTTTCGTTTTTTCAATTCCCCGACTGTAATCAATAAGAACACCCGTGTCGATAAATAATAATCTGTCAGGCATGTTTATGGAATAGACTACTGGGATTTACGAACCTTTCTGACCCACTCAGTACTATCCTCCATATCCTCCCGGTCTTTCCACATACCAAAAAAAGAACTCTCTAAATTACTTTTCTTCGATGATTTTTTCCCACCCTCTACATATCGCTCATAAAGAAAATCCACAAAATCCCGGGCTTGCTGTTTAGCATCAGGAGGTAACTTTTCAATCTTTTCCGAAACCTTTGACTCATTCATAGTATTAATTTTTGACTGCAATCTAATAAATCAAAAATTAGAAAAAATTATTCAGATTCTTTGAGCCAAAATTAATCTTCATCTTGAGTGTCCCCCGGCTACAATCCATTACCATGCCTCTCGAACGGGGACATTTGACCTACTTTACCAACAGCATTTTCCTCGTCTCAGTGAAACCTTCGGCCTGCATGCGATAAATATAGATGCCGCTTGAAAGATGTCCGGCCTGAAAAGCGGCAGTATGCTGGCCGGATTGAATGCGTTCGTTCACCAGCAGAGCAACCCGCTGTCCAAGCATGTTGAATATTTCGATTCTCACATCGGATGCTCTCGGCAGCGAATAGCTTATCACCGTGGTTGGGTTGAACGGATTGGGATAGTTTTGATTCAGCTCAACCGTTTTGGGAATACTGGTTTCATCTTTATTCGATACGCTTGTATTTTGAGTGATATCGAAATAGTTCACGCTAAAGAGCCATCCATCAGGATCTGAATCAGAATCAGCCTCTATCCGCAGGATATGATCTCCCTCTTCGAGATAAACATCTTCCACCGGGATCGGCGTCCAGTTCTGCCAGCCACCTGTATTGGTCACATCCCTCCTGCAGCCGATGTCTTCATTATCAACCAGGAGTTTAAAATTCCCAAAGCCCGGTACCGTAGCTATGTATGGTGTGATATCAAACTCGCCTGCAGTTTCAACATTAAATGTATACTCAATCCACTCGCCGGCGGTAATCCAATACACATCGTAGCCGCCACCGGCTGATGCTTCAATGTCAACGCCCTCATCAATCCGAAATAACTGACCGATATTCTGCTCCTCCCTGTCGTGGTAAGCAACGCCTTCGCCACCCTTATCATAATATTCGGCCTCAATTCGTCCCGGCACTTGTACAGGTTCATCAAAATAGGGCGTTCCGCTTCCGAGCGCTGTAATTTTTACGCTATCCTGCGCCGAAATATCCAGGTTATTTGTTACCGTCAGGTATACCCAATATGTGCCCGGCTCCTCAAATGTATAAGTTGTATCGGTCTGAATGCTTGATGCTTCTCCTGCGATATCCCAGCTAAAGTCAAGCGAGCCACCTGCCCCATCGAAGCTCTGATTCCCCTCGAGATTGACGGTCAGCGGTGCCTTTCCGGATGTTTTATCGGCAATCAAAATTGCGACAGGTTCGTCCTGGTTGCCTGTCGACGGTCCCTCCGACACCAGCTCCCATGCCGGGACCGTCAGGGTATATCCATCAGAAAACACAACATCCATTTGCATGGAGCCGGGATTGAAGGCTGCATACGTTTTTTCACCTGCATCATTCCTGAAGACAGAATAGGTAGGAATATTCGCGTAGGTTGATGTATCCCTTACGCCCATTTTTTTCATGTTCTGAAGCCAGTGGAGTGTATGGGCTCTCGACTCTCCATCAAACGGTTCATAGTTGATGTCGGCAAAGTACAGCGATAGCGCCCGATCGGGGTCTGCCAGTGACAGGTATTCCCAAAGCACATCCTTCCATATCTCCGGCTGTCCACCGCGTTCCTGTACAATCTCGTCGTAATTTTCGATCACATAATCAGGGTGGCGGCCAAGATAGAGCGATCCGCTGTTCATGGGTAAGAAATTGATTCCGTGAATAAATTCAGGTGCACTGCCGAACCATGTGCTGTGCGCTCCTTTGCTTCCCCACACAATTCCCAGGGCAACATGCGGATACGATTCAGGATACACTTGGTTTTTCACATCCATCCAGTACTGCTCAATGGCTGTACGTTCATTTGAGTGCAGAAAAATACCCAAATCACGAATATCGGCCTGATCTGTCATCGAGCCCCATAGAAAAACAGCCGAGGCAAAATTCATCGATTCCGAGCTCGACTCCTGGTTGTTTCCGTCCCCGAACGCACCATGACCCGACGCCCATGAATGGCCTGCATATGCATCATGAGATCTCAAAAACGGAACCATCTCATCAGATCGGTCCCAGTTATTGCTATCTTTGATGAGCATGTTGATCATGCCGCCCCAGTTTTCCTGGCTGGCCCATTCGGGATCAAACTGCGCGATGATTGCGGCACTTCGAATGGCATAGCTCGAGTGAAAGTGGTGATCATTTATCTCTCTGTCCGCACCGAATCCAGACGGATAGCCCGTGAGCACATCCCACTCGTCATTGTACGAATACTCCTGTTCTCCACCAGCAGTCAACCAATCTTCAAGCCTGTTTTTCAATTTATCTAAAAAGTAATCGCGCTCCTGATCAGCCCCAAGCTGATCAGCAATGTTTACCAGCTGTGCAAACCGCCCCATCGCCTTACCGTTTTGGTAAGTCGGGCCGGGCCTCAGGTCTTCCTGCGCAACCTGCTGTACCTTATTCAGCAGATCGGCGTGGTTATAGTTGCCCTCATCCGGCAAAGACGGCAGGATCCCTGAAAACATCAGACCGGTTGAAAAGTGGTTACCCTGCAGTAGCTTCATCACACCTCTTGGGGATTGATACGTGTAATCTGTTACCGGCTGCTCAGCATACAGCCACTGGTGGCGATAGAGGGCGGTCAGTGTTTCGTTGACATTGCCATTCACGTCCTCCATCAGTTCAGTTTGATAGGTATAGCCGGTCGTGAGCTTCGAGGAATTTTCATTGTAGTCCCAGCTTACAAGACTGTTGGTCACAAAGGCGTATGCATGTGATCTGAAGAGTTCGAGCGTCTGAGGTGAATTATCAGGAAGCAGAGCCACGGACATATAATCTTTGCCATCAAGATTGGATTGAAGCGATCCGCTTTGCGTCCACTCAGATCCGTCAGGAGCAAAAATTCCGTAGTGTTTTCCGTCGATGGTAATCCCCAACACTTCTTCTTGCTGATACCAAACATTCAGAGAACCGTTGGGCGTAATTTCAGCATACCCCCCATCAATCCTGAAGTAGATAAATGGAAGGCCGTGCCCCAGTGTTGCCTCCATCGATCGGCCGCTTCCATCCCATTCAGCCGTCACGGTCCAGTCGCCATAGCTGTTGGTTAGCGTTTCCGGCACATTCAGTCCATCAACGCCAACGGTTAGCTGATGTGAAAACGGGTAGAGGTAGTCAGAACCGGCAAAGACATGATCGGTAGTATATCCTATTTGAAGTCCTGTATTTGTTGCTTTTGCGTTGATGGGATGAGCAAACAGCACACTCGAGTAAGGGTCCCCAAAAAAAGGGAAAATCAGGCTGCTCCAGAAATCATTGGTCTGAATAGGTTGGTCGAAATCAGCTGAAATTTTCGGAGATGCAGAGCTTCCATCAGACCGCTGAGGCCCTACTACACCCGGAGGCAATGATAAGCTATAGCTGCCCTGGCCCACTGATACTGACTGTGCCTTCAACTTGCCAGGCATATAAATACAATTGAAAAACCCAACAATGACCAGCACTATTAATGGTAATTGTAAGTTGGGAATTAGGTTAAAGTGGCAATCGGTACGGTAGTTCATAGAAAGTTTTCTACTTGTGAATGGTAGCTTTAACGACCGCACAATAGTTAAAATATGCAAGGAACCATATTTTCGGTATGTTACTCCCGAACGTGTTGCTAAGTCTATCAACCACCAATGTTTATTTTTTTATCCGATGACGCCCCGACAATTGATCTGCTTTTTTATCACGATTCTCATAGCTGCATCTACCGCATCGGCCCAGGTTCTCCAGCGCTACGAGTTCGAATCGCAGCATATGGGAACTACTTTTCAAATTATCTTATATGCCGAAAATAATTCTCTTGCAGAAGCAGCATCTGATAACGCCTTTAAAACTGTTGAAGAACTGAATTCAATTTTAAGCGACTACCTGCCCAGCAGCGAATTGAGCCAGCTATCCCAAACGGCTGGATCAGGCAACGCAGTCAAGGTTAGCCCGCCTCTTTTTGATCTTTTGATGCAGTCGAAACGGATCTCCGAAGAAACCAACGGTTGGTTTGATATTACCATCGGACCCTACACGCACATCTGGCGAGGCTTAAATCGTATGTCGGAGCCGGAACTTCCGTCAGATAAAGAACTTTCCGAGGCGGCATCGCATGTAGGCTATAAAAAGATTGTGCTTGATGAGGCTCGCCGAACAGCTGAACTCAAGACTAAAGGAATGCGTCTCGATCCCGGCGGTATTGGAAAAGGATTTGCTTCAGACAGGGCACTTAAAACGCTTCAGGAGTCCGGCATCACTCAAGCTTTAATAAATGCCGGTGGCGACATCTCAGCTGGTGATCCGCCTCCTGGAAAAGAGGGCTGGTCAATTGCCGTACCTGTTCGCTTTGATGAGGACTCTGTACGATATGAGGAGCTGATCATTTCAAACAGGGCCGTAAACACATCCGGAAGCCTGTATCAATCCGTGGAGATTGATGGCAAGTCTTACTCTCATATCATCAATCCAAAAACCGGCCTTGGCCATACCCATCAGGTTCAGGTAACGACCATTTCCCTCGATGGCGCCGCTGCAGACGCCTTCGCCACCGCCCTTAGCGTGATGCCGTCAGCAGACGCACAAGAACTTGTTGAAAGCAAAGCTGATATTGAAGCAGTTATATTTTGGTTAAATGATGATGGTACAATAGTAAGGTGGATATCTTCCGGGTATGATGACTTTTTGAAACAGTAATTTCCTTCCATCCAGCGGAGGAGAGATTTTTAACTCACCTATCGGGAGGGGACCCATCGCTGACCTGCCTGCAGCAGACGCTTTGGAGACTGTCTCATCCAGTGGAGGAGAGGTTTTTTACTCCCCTCCGGCGGAGGGGACAGGAACTGAAGCGTTCAGCGATATTGCAGGGGTGGGTCTCCCGGCAAGGCGTTTTTACTCGGCTCCGCGTTTTAGACTCACCCTTAAATCAGCTTCTCCCGCTTTGTCACCCAATATTCAATCTCACTCAGAACAGATTCAATATCCTCCAGCACCTGTTTCTCCTCAAACCGAATCACCTTCACAACAAATGATTCAATCTGATTTTGTCGGCGAAGATCTTCTTCACTTTGTAACTCATGATAATTGCCGTCAAGCTCTATAACCAGCTTTAACTCTTTGCAGCAAAAATCTAAAATATAATTATCGATAGGTGTTTGACGGTCGAAATCGTACCCACAGATTTGTTTTCGTGACAAATATTTCCAAAGGTATTTTTCCGCAGGAGTGGCATTGTTTCGAAGTTCTCTTGTTTTTTCTACGAGGTCAGACCGGTATGGAATAATGTCAATTCCCCCCTTTCTCTTTCGTTTCTTCATCAATTTACTCTTGATTTGTTGGTAAAAACTCTCTCTCAAAGCGAACTTATTTAAAAAAAGCGAGAATATGAATATAGTAAGCCCGAGGGGCTTAGGGACCCACCTCTGAGCTCACGCTAAACGCTTTGAGCTCTGTCTCCTCCCAGGGAGGAGAGTTTCATAACTCCCCTCCCGCGGAGGGGACAGGTTGACAAAAGATCGCACCGCGAGACTTTTGGCGATCAGGGGTGGATCCCGTGGCTATGCGCAATCATCAGGCCCGAGACCCACCTCTGCCCCGTCGCTCCCCTGCCTGCGTCAGACGCTTTGGGGTTGTCTCCTCCCGAGAGGAGAGTTTTATTCAACGTCAAAATCATCCGTCTTCACATATGCGTCAATCAGTGCCAGTTCGCCTTCTTCCCCATCACCGGACGTTCCATGCTCCATTCCCACTATCCCATCGTACCCTTTTTGATGCAAAAACTTAAATATATTTTTGTAATTAATCTCTCCCGTCCATGGCTCATTTCGGCCGGGATTATCACCCAGCTGGAAATAAGGAATCTCATCCCATGCCCTGTCAATGTTCGGAATCAGGTTACCTTCTGTAATCTGCTGATGGTACACATCATACAAAATCTTACAGGACGGGCTGCCAACCGCCTTGCAAATCCGGTACGCCTGTGCCGTCCGCGTGAGAATCATTCCCGGGTGATTTTGCAACGTGTTAAGCGGCTCAATAACAATGGTGATATCGTGTGGTTCCAGAATCTCAGACGCACGTTTAAGAGCATCAATCACATTCAGCTCCTGGTAGTCCATCTCCAAACGCAGGTCTATGTGTCCCGGAACCACGGTCACCCATCTTGCGCCCACCCGCTTTGCAACATCCACCGATTCGCGAATCTCAGTCAAAAACTGATCCAGCTTCTCAGCGTCACCGGTGCTCAGGCTTGGTTCCCGCCAGTAAATCGTATGTGCCACAAATACGCCCATATCCATACCAGAATCCCGTAGCTGACGCCCGATACGCTCCTGCATCCGTACCGTTCGGCCTTTCAACCCGTTATCCTCCAGCCCCCTGAAGCCAACATCGGACATAAACTTCAGCTGATCGATCAGATCATCACCCGCATGAGCACGAAACATCCCAAAGTGGGGCGAATACTTAAGCTTGAAATCATGCGTCTGTAGCAGATCCCGTTTTCTCAACTTTTCAGTCCCGATATTTGAAAGACCGCTTCCGGTTGCAAACGCCGTTCCTGCCATTAGTCCCTGTTTTAAAAAATTACGTCTGTTCATGGTAGATATGTTGATTTGTGTTTTAATTAGTAAAGGACGTGGACCCCGTAGCATGGCAAAACACCCATTCCTCAAAAACCCACCTCTGAGCTCACGCTATACGCTTTGAGCTCTGTCTCCTCCGCCGGAGGAGAGGTTCATAACTCCCCTCCCGCGGCGGGGACCGATGGACAAAAGATCGCAACGCGAGACTTTTGGCAATCAGGGGGGGTCCCGTGGCTATTCGCAATCACCAGGCACAGGCCCCACCTCTGCCCCGTCGCTACCCTGCCTGCGGCAGACGCTTTAGTATCTGCCTCCTCCGACATTGGAGATATCTTTCCCTCCCCTCCATGCGCCGTGCTTTTCGGCGGAGGGAGGGGAGCCCGAGGGGTGGGTTACCCCATCTGCCCCGGCATCGGCACCGGATAGTTGCCGTTTTCATCGGGCTGAACGGGTGGCGTTGAGTCCCACGAGAGATTATCAGGCACCAGTACTTCCTCAGAATTCATAGCCTCATCCCAGTCTATAACCTGACCGGTGTAGGTTGCCATACGTCCCATAATTGCGGTGAGGGTACTTCTGGCTCCGATTTCTGTATCGCTGATCACGCCGCCGCTCCGAATAGAGGCAAAAAGTTCGTTATGCTCCTGCTGATACGGGTTTGTATCGTTGCTTCCATCGTGGTCATAAAGCACATTTCCGTGAAGAGAGGTAATAATTCCACGGTCACTTCCGTCGGTATGAATGGTTCCTTTAGTGCCCTGGAACACTTCATCCACGCGGCTCATCGTGTTGGGCTGATGACGGCACTGGCTTGCAATAACTGCTCCGCCCGGATAAGTAAACTCCACAAAATGGTGGTCATAGATCTGCCCGTGATCTTTCCCGGTTCGTACCTGACGGCCGCCCATTCCCTGTGCCGATTCCGGATACTCACCAATAAACCAATTTGCCACATCAATATTATGAATATGCTGCTCCAGGATATGATCCCCGCAGAGCCAGTTAAAATAATACCAGTTGCGCATCTGGTACTCCATCTCGGTTTGATCCGGCTCGCGTTCCCGCACCCAAACACCTCCGCTATTCCAGTACACCTGACCGGACTGAATTTTCCCGATCTGATTTCGATCAATTCTGTCAAAAACCTCCCGGTAGTTGTTCTGATAATGACGCTGCAGCCCGACTACTACGTTCAGGTTGTTGGCTTGTGCCCGGCGGCCCGCTTCCAGAACTTGTCGTACACCCGGCGCATCAGTTGCCACGGGTTTTTCCATAAACACATGCTTATTCTGATCAACAGCATATTCAAAGTGCTGCGGACGAAATCCCGGAGGCGTAGCAAGGATCACGACATCAGCAAGATCAATGGCGTGTCTGAATCCATCAAAGCCGGTAAACTTGTGCTCTTCGGGCACGTTCATCTGATTGGTGTCTCCGTACCGGCGCGATAAATTTGTGTATGATTCATCGAGTCGGTCACGAAATGCATCGGCCATGGCTACAAGCTGAACGCCGCTATCTGCCGTCAGTGCCTGGTTTACGGCCCCGGTTCCGCGGCCGCCACAACCCACAACCGCAAGTTTCAAAGTGTCATTTCCTGCCGCAAAAGCGCTGGCTCCAATCGGAAGCGAACTCATTAACAAACCTCCGCCTGCCGCAAAAGCCGCCGTTCTGCAAAAATCTTTTCGTGAGATATTTTTTTTACCTGGGTTGTCTTGATTGTCCATATGATCGTGGTTTGGGTTCGGTTTTGGTTTAATATCAAAAAATAGTAGCCCCCCTTATCAAAGGGGGATTAAGGGGGATGTTCATCCGGAGCTTATTTCAGGCTGTCAGTATATTTCAGGATACTGCATATTTTAAAATTTATTTTCAGTTCTAATTTCCAGCTATCACCAAAATTTCAATATACACCCCTCTGAATCTCCCCTTATTAGGGGAGAGTTTAAAAATCATCCATCTCTTCAATCCAGTACTCTTCAATGTCTTCTGGTGATGGAGGTTCTGCCGGCCTCACCAGGCGAAATCCGACAAACGGTGCACTTGTATGCCACCATAAACTTTTCGGGAATTGAGGGTCGAGCTGCTTCCATTTAGAGTCAGACCCCATCCGTTTTGCACAGCGCTGATCTGCCGGGTCATCCTGCCACGAACCGCCGCGAACTGCCCTTGGATAAAGTTCGGTTGATTTGAACCAGGGATTGTCTGCAGGCTCGCCATCAAGCCGTTTAAAATAATCTTCATTGTACTGATCCATCGTCCACTCCGACAAGTTACCCGCCATATCGTGCAGGCCAAACGGGTTCGGCTCTTTTGTGCCCACCTGGTTGTAGCTGCGATCGCTGTTTTCTCTGTGCCAGGCGTGATCGTCAATGTCTTCAGCCGAATTGCCAAAATAGTAGGCGGTTTCGGTTCCGCCGCGGCAGGCATATTCCCATTCGGCTTCGGTGGGCAGCCGGTAAAAGTTTCCGGTTTTTGCCGTTAGCCACTTGGCAAACATCACGGCGGCGTAATGCGTCATGCTAATAGCGGGATAACCATCGCGCCCCATTCCAAAGGTCATATCCACATACGGCTGAGTTGGCGTTGAAAGCGCGTCTGCCATTATTGAAATCTCTTTTTGGTCGGCTGAGGCGAGTTCTGTTTCAAGGTCGGCCATCACCTCGTTGGCAAAGAGATCAAATTGGTTCCAGGTGATTTCATACTTTCCCATCCAGAACGGATCGACCTGTACTCGCCGTTGGGGACCTTCATTCTCTGCCCGACCGGCTTCATCTCCCGGACTCCCCATCATAAATTCTCCGCCCGGAATGGCCACCATCTCAAGATCCTCCCCCGTTCCGGGAATCTCCATGGTGAAATCCTCAAAAGACTGACCGGCGAGAGTAAATCCCATCCATGTTAACCCTAACATACACAGTAAAATAAAAAGCGCTTCCGTTTTGTAGCGCGAAACAAATGTATCAAACATATTCATTTGGGAGACACAAGGTAGAATTATTCTGATTCAGAGCTCATCAGAATAAATAAAAACGTGGAGAATAGGAAGACGTGTGTTGGATTTAGTTCAATGTGACTAAACTTTTACAAACAGAGTTGTGAGTTTTGAGTGATAAATGATGAGTTTACTCACCATCCACCAAAAGCCCATCACTCCTGAGCAGGTAGCTGGACCCCTCACCAAAGAAAAGTGCCGGTAAAAAGGAAACAGCGGTTGTCTCCCCCTGGATGACACCTAAGCAGTCCTCCTCACCGCCGACATCTTACAATAAAGCCCAAGGTGGCCAGGGCTTCGGATTGTAAAGATCCAGCGTTTACCAGCCATAGTAAATACCCTGAACAGCATCACATCTCCAGCAGTTAATTTGGAACACCCATTTGCTTTTTAGCGACGGAATGATTCCCTACTCAATCCTATCGGCCACTATTTCCTTCTTCCTTCATTTCTGGCCGCTGCAAATATGGAAGTCCTTCTTCAATCCAAGCCGGTGCGTCTTCACCTTTCAGATAATGATCGTGCCACTGAAAAGCCCGGGTGGCATAGTCGATCTGGTTTTCTTCCCTGGCCAGTCCGTGATTTTCACCCTCATAAACCAGCATCACAAACGGTTTTTCCATGCGCCGCATTGTGGTATACAACTCCACGCCCTGGTTGAAATCTACCGCGCCATCATCTGTACCGAATTCAACCAAGAGAGGAGTCTCGGTATTTTGAATGTTAAATATGGGCGAATTATCGATGAACTTATCCCAATCCATCCACCACGGATCGGGGAATCTGCCCTGACTAATTTCAAAAATATTGGCATCTGTAATACCGGCGTTCCAATAGATTGAATTGTACATGCTCACCATATTTGTCAGCGGTGCACCGGCAACAGCCGAATTAAACATATTGGTCTGGGTAATAATGAACGATGTTTGATAGGCGCCCCAGGAATGACCCGTAAGCCCGAGTTTCTCTTCATCGATCATTCCACTTTCCAGTACTTTCTCAACAGCCGGCACAACAGATTCAACTGCTGACATACCCGGATCACGAAGTTCGTACGTAATATCCGGCTGAAATACGAAGTATCCTTCCGAAGAAAACCTTCGAAAGTTATACGGACTGGTTCGTGTTGGAATGGTATATGAGTGCATATCCTGAGACCGACGCTCATAAATATATGTGATCATAGGGTATTGCTTGCCCGGTTCATAGTTTGCCGGATACAGCAATCGACCCTGAAGTTTTTGACCCCGTTCGTTCTGAAAGGTGACAAGCTCATCATCTGCCCAGTAGTAGTCTTCCTGTTGTGGATTCGTATTTGTGAGTGCAATGGGATTGTCGAAACTCTCTTCTGCATAGAAGAAATCGGGTGAATCTGTAGCACTTTCAGCCTGGTAAACAAACTTTTCTGCACCTTCAGCCTTATCAAGACGGGCAATCTGTTTCTCTTCATACAAAAGGGTTTGAAGCCGATCTCTCCTGTCAAGACGGGCATAGCCGCGCTTTTTGGTAAAGTCACCATACATCTGGAAATAAAGAGGAGCGTTTTCTTCAACGAAGTCTTCCTCATAATCCAGACGAACCTGCCGGTAGCGAATACTGCCGGCGGCTCCGTTGGTCAATTTGGTAATGCTATTACCACCCGGAGTTGCCCGGTACACATCATATTCATCATACAGCAGTACCCATTCATCATCCTCAGACCATTGTCCGCTGCCGAACGGACTCTGCTGTTCCCGTCCATTCACCAGGTGGTAATTTTCAAACCGTGTCTCCAGTTCGGACGTTAAATTTACCTCTTCGCGTTCATCGATATTATAAGCTCTCCATTCATTATCCCAGAAATAGAGCAAGAAATCACCGCCCGGGGACGTGCTCACAAACTCACGTCGTTCGAGTATTTTTTCTTTCTCACCGGTCTCAACATCAATCAGGTAAATATCCCGCCATTCCTCTTCAAACGTAGGCTCATAAGGTTTTTCCACATAACCAACCGCATGCTCATGGTCACCCGCCAGCTGAACCTGCTCAACTAAAGAGTCGCCAAGCTGAACAAATGTGTTTGCATCAAGATGCCAGGCCGACAGGTGATTATCCTGCTTTAGCTGATTTCTCAACACTTCCTGCCGCGGCTGAATCTGATCATCACGCCAGTGCCAGATTTCCACGTTGGTTGAATCCAACCCTTCGTTAAGATCTTTTTTCATGTCGGTTTTGGTTGAGTCGCTCTCAGCTTCTTCGTCTTCTCCCTCCTTTTTTTCAGGCGTTTCTTTCTTCTCCCATTTTTTTATTCCAAAGAAGACAGATTCACGGTCCTCCGCCCACTGAAGATCACGATAATCGACAACCCTAACATCAGAAGGGAAGTTGTCATACTGTGACTGATTAAACACTTTCGGCTGCATGCCGCCCGGCAGATTTTGATAGGCGTAGATCTTGTGTGTTTGATCCTCGTAATTTTCATCTGGTTCCGACTTCAGGAAAGCGAGGGAATTTTCTTTCTCACTCCATGTTAAGTCTTTAAAATTTGCCGTATCGCTCTGTAAAACCGTCATGCTCCTGTTTGCCAGATTCAGTAACTGAACACCATTACCCAATTTTTCTGACGCATCTATTGATACGGCAAGCAGAGTACCCTCTTCGTTAAACGCATGTTCCGATACCTGTCCAATCAGCTGGTTTTGACGGCTATTGAGATCATAAACCAACAGGTCATTGCCCCCGCTTTTCTGGTCTTCGGGTTTGTATTTGGTCATCAGCAGGTGAGTTCCCGTTTCAGCAAACTCAAAACTCTGAATGTTTTCAAATGTATCTACTTCTGCAGAACGAAGATTCATCAATCCCAGCTTATACTTTACCTGTTGCTTCTGTTCTTCCAGCTTTTCCCTTTGATCTTCGGAAACACCAATTTGAAAACCTGCCCACCGGTTGTCTTCCGAAAAGGTTGCATTGATACCATGCATAAATTTGTGTTCACCGGTTGAATCAGATCCTACTTTTTTGAGCATCAACCAGCCGTCTCCATCCACCAATGAAATATTATAGGCAAACCAGTTCCCGTCATCAGAATAGGAGGTACTGGTAATACTTTGCCACTGCCCATAGTCTTCGGGCTCCAAATTTTTCTTATCCTGAGCACTCAAGGACACCATAAAACCAAATAGAACCAGTGCTACCAGAGTAAAGAGACGGGTTATCCTAAACATTTTAATAATCATTAGATTAAAAATTGAACAAGTTATATTACGCTACAAAATTTGAGACAGTATTGAAAACAACATCATTTTTAATATTTGGTACTACCGGAAAGTTTGTGGGTAAATAATCTCCGATGTACGGCTTCTCTTACAGTCTCCTCAAGACTGATGGATCAATAAGTACGAAAGACCAATAATTTGTGTCATTTGATAGGGCTACATGTATTGCTTGTAAAGATTCTTCATAAACCGGAAAATCATCGATTTATTCAGAATGACCATAATTCGGCAAGTATTGAGGGCGGCGTGAGGAAATAGCAAGTCAAAAAGCTACGACTGAACCCACGCCGCCCGCTTGTTACAGCTTGAACCTGTCATCCTGATCAAGCCACTGTAGTTGATGGCGCAGAGAAGGATCTGCAAAAGCAAGGGCTTACTATTTGAATTATAATTTAATGATGTTCAGAGCGATTGTTCACTAATGTTGCTTTCAGCCCACAAACTTTCCAGTAGTACCTAATTTTAACAACATAAGACGTTCCATTTCCAAAGCATTGACAAGCTAATATTACATTTCATTCCGCGTACCGATAGAAACCCATCGGAAATTGGGTGTATCGTCTGTGACAAAAACTGAAGGCGATCTGCTGGAAACCTTCAATGGGAAGGGATAATGATGATTTTCAAGCGCCTCATTTATTTTTTTCTGTAGAACAGTTAGAGTTCGTATAACCTATAAATATTACTCTCAATTTTCCCGTTTGAACTCAGTCCCGAATAAAGCTACTTTCTAATCGTTGATATCTAATTCAATTCTATTTTAGATCCGCTTACATGAAAAAGTCTCTACTTTCACTATTTTTCTTCACTACTCTCGCCATCAGTTTTGTCAGCCTTCCACAACCTGGCTGGACTCAGCAATCAGGCACAATCACTGCACCTGTTATCGAAAATGGAATGGCGCAGGAAATCGAGGAATTTTCCGATCCTGAAACCTGGATTCGCCACGATCTTTGGGTTGAAACGGAGTTCGACAGTGATGGTGATAGTGAGCCCGATCGGATGCACGTATCGGTCACGCGTCCTCAGCAGACCGAATCAGGTGACCTGAAACTACCGGTGATCTACGAAACCAGCCCCTATTACGCCGGAACTGCTCGTCCGCCCTACGATTTTTTCTGGAATGTACGCCAGGAACTAGGTGAAACTCCGCCTGAACGAACTCCGGGACCGGATGTTCAGCGGCGCGGCGAACGCCCCATCATCTCCAACAGCCAAATTCGGACCTGGGTGCCCCGCGGGTTTGTAGTAGTTCACTCGTCATCACCCGGAACGGGGCTATCGGATGGCTCACCTACCGTAGGCGGGAAAAATGAATCGCTGGCGCCAAAAGCAGTTATCGACTGGCTGAATGGCCGTGCCACTGGTTACGATGCACGTGATGGAGGTGAAGAAGTGGAGGCATATTGGACAACCGGCAGTGTGGGAATGACCGGAACATCCTACAACGGCACCCTCCCGCTTGCCGCCGCCACAACGGGAGTTGACGGACTGAACGCCATTATTCCCGTGGCTCCAAACACATCCTATTATCACTATTACCGCTCAAACGGACTGGTACGATCGCCCGGAGGCTACATCGGAGAAGATATTGATGTACTGTACGATTTCATCCACAGCGGTGATGAAGCGATGCGTGAACGTAACAATCGTGTGGTACGCGACACCGAAATGGCGCGAGGGATGGACCGGGTGACGGGTGATTATAATGAGTTCTGGGCCGGCCGCGATTACCTGAATCAGCTTGAGGATTTGAAAGCCCCTGTGCTTATGGCGCACGCATTCAACGACTGGAACGTAATGCCGGAACACAGCTACAGAATTTATGAGGCACTTCAGGAGAAAGGAATTCCAACGATGATCTATTATCACCAGGGCGGGCATGGCGGACCGCCACCATTGGATTTGATGAACCGATGGTCTACGCGCTACCTGCTGGGTGTAGAAAACGGGATTGAAGAAGAACCGCGTGCATGGATTACACGCACCGGTGATGAACGTACGGAGCCCACGCCCTACCCTGACTATCCACACCCACAGGCGGAGAATGTGACGATGTGCCTGACGCCCGGAGCACCACAACATGGTGGTTTAACAACGGAACCATCAGGAACGTCCGCTACCGAAACACTTGAAGATAATTTCTCTTTTTCAGGCGATGCATTGGCTCAGGCTGAATGGACGGACCACCGGTTGATGTACGTTACGCCAACCCTGGCTGAACCTGTTCACATTTCAGGCATTCCTGAGATTACCGTTTCCATTGCAAGCAGCAAACCGGTTGCCAACCTTTCGGTTTGGCTGGTGTCACTTCCCTGGAACAGCAGCTCTGATGCGGCTATCACCGATAATATAATCACGCGCGGATGGGCTGATCCGCAAAACTATGACTCCATCAGCGAGAGTGAGCCGCTTGAGCCGGGCAAGTTTTACACCTTCAGTTTTGAGCTTCAGCCTGACGATCAGCTGATTCCTGCCGGTCAGCAGATTGGCCTGATGATCTTTTCCAGCGACAAATACTTCACTCTGCGACCCGATCCCGGAACAGAATTAACAATTGACCTTGAGCAAACCTCGTTGACACTGCCGGTTGTAAACGGCGCTGAGGGTTTGATGTTCACAGATGAGTAATCAAAACAGATGAAGAGCCGGTTTCGGAATTGATTTCAGACAATTACGTGTTGATGTCGACCTATGGCAAAGAAAAGTTTTAGTACCGGCAAGACAGAGATCAAACAAACCCGTGACGGTTCAGACACCCTAATTTCTGATGCTTTTGATCAGCCCTATCACAGCCTGGGCGGCGCGGTCGCTGAAAGCCGTTACGTTTACTTTGAGATGAACGGACTAATTGACGCACTTTCAGCCGGTGAGGATTTGTGCATACTTGAAATTGGATTTGGAACAGGCATGAACCTGGTCTTACTGCTCGATTATTTGAGTAAATCGACAAATAAGCCAAACATCACATTCATTTCCGTTGAAGCATGGCCCATTGAACCGGAAACCGCAAAAAGCCTGAACTTTGGCGAAGAGATCGGGTATCAAGGCTACAATTCCCTCTTAGAAACCATTTTCACTGATCTGAAACCAGGCTGGAACCAAATCACCGTCACCGATCAGGTTACGCTGCTGCTCTTTATAGGAACATTCAGCGAGATGAACTTTATATCAGGCAATCAATTAAACGCTGAATCTGAACCTTCTGATACATCGGATTTGACCGAGACGACCACAGGAGATAAGATTATAAATCAGCCATTTGATTTCGTACTCCACGATCCGTTTTCGCCCGAATCCAACCCTGTCGGCTGGACACCCGAACTGTTTTCGAAAATTGCTGCATTTGCTTCGGACAACGCTATGCTGACCACCTACAGCGCCGCCACCTCAGCCCGGGCCGCCATGGCCTCTGCCGGCTGGTATGTTGCACGAGCACCGGGAGCGCTCGGCAAACGGGAAATGACGGTAGCTTCGAAAAATCCTGAGAAGCTATCGAATCTTAAACGGGTAAATGAGGAAAGGCTGGTTGAGCGGCTTAAGAAAGGTGATTTTGGTTAATAAACCCACTCTCACCCCGAAGGGCGTTTCTCAAATATAAAGGATCTGAAGCAGCGTTGAGTGATTCCGATTCATCGATTTAGGTCATTGCCCCCATAGATTCTTCGTCGCAAAAGCTCCTCCTCAGAATGACATAGATCACTATTATAATTAGCGCCGGCGTACGACGAAATCTAGCAAAGCACGAAACCTCTCACGCCGGCATACTCTATACCAAAAACAGCCACCGTCATCCTGAATCGCGTTTCCCAGCGATGAAGGATCTGAAAAAGCATGGAGTCAATTTCTGATAAAGTGGCAGTGATTGACCTTCTACCCTCACAGATTCTTCGCCGCAAAATCTCCTCCTCAGAATGACCAGAACTACTTTGGCTACACGCGCCGGCGTACGACGAAATCTAGCAAAGCACGAAACCTCTCACGCCGGCATACTCTATACCAAAAACAGCCACCGTCATCCTGAATCGCGTTTCCCAGCGATGAAGGATCTGAAAAAGCATGGAGTCAATTTCTGATAAAGTGGCAGTGATTGACCTTCTACCCTCACAGATTCTTCGTCGCAAAAGCTCCTCCTCAGAATGACCAGAACTACTTTGGCTACACGCGCCGGCGTACGACGAAATTAATCAAAGTAAAATACCAGACATGCCGGCTCAACACTCCCCAAGCCCAACCGTCATCCTGACGAGCGCTTTCCCGCGAGGAAGGACCTGAAGAAGCGTCATACAAGTCCAATGCATCAGAGTTGGGTCATTGCCCCCACAGATTCTTCATCGCATATGCAATCCTCAGAATGACGAGATCTATTCAGGATATTCGGAACCTTTCTGACTCATTTGATGTCTCCAACCACGAAAGTATGATGCGGATTTCTTATCATCCGTCCTCATTCAGATCGACTCAAATAAAACCACTGTCACATGCAAGATTTTGATGAACTCGCGATGGCCCTTCAGCCTCACTACTCCCACTTTAATGTTGCCAACCGCCTTTTGTTTACCGGTCACTCGCACCAGGCATGGCCGGATGTAGCATTTGCCGGCATTCAGGAGTATATGAGAGTGGTAGCCGACAGGGTTGATACAAAGTGGGACGTCGGGTTTGAGAAGACTGAAATTATGCGGAATTACCTTCGCGATTTTTATGATGATCCGGATGGATACTATTGCCGCGAACAAAATACACACGTGCTGCTGGTCTCCTGGCTCTCATGCTACGATCTGAAGAACAAACCGAAGGTAGTTACTACAACCGGTGAGTTTCATTCGATGAGCCGGCAGCTAAGCAGGCTCGATGAAGAGTATCTTGATGTTGTGGAGATTTCGCACCAAAGCGATGAGGAGCTGCTTGAGGGCATTAAGACCGAGCTTGATGACAAAACATCTGCCGTAATGGTATCAAGAATTTACTTCGAAACGGCTGAGGTCAATACCAAGCTATCTGAAATTGCCGCGGCTTGTCGTGAGACAGGCGTTCCGCTCATGATTGATGACTATCACGGCACAAACGTCGTGCCGCTGTCTGTTCGGGATGCGGGGCTGGAAGACTGCTTCATTCTTATCGGCGGATACAAATATCTGCAGTGGGGTGAGGCTAACTGTTTCCTGCGTTTTCCGAAATCATTTGACAAACGTCCTGTTATTACCGGATGGTTTGCCTCGTTTGAAACACTCGACCAACCACAATCCGGCGGCCCGGTTCAGTTTGATGTTGGTGATCAGCGATTTGCAACAGCTACCTACGATCCCATCTCCCAATTCCGGGCGGCAGAGGTAGTCAACTTTTTCAGAAAACAGGGACTCACTCCCGATGTACTGCACAAACAGTACCAGTCTCAGGTGGCTTATCTTACAGAACTCTTTAAAGATGGAAATAAAGACAGTTACAAAATAGAACGATCCCATCACAGGCCCATTGAAGAAACAGGTGGATTTCTCTCACTGAAATCACCCCACGCCCGCACACTACGCGCAAATCTACTGGCAAAAGGGATATATACAGACGCCAGAGACCAGATTTTAAGGCTCGGCCCGGCTCCCTACACAACCTCAAAACAGTGCGAGGATGTCATAAACGAGCTTTTTACAGAGGCCGCCAAACTTTAAAATTTTTTCTGTAAGCCAATAGCTTTATTTGTATCATACACATAGATCAAACATATATCCTATGTGGTCTGGTAGATTTCACTTATGACAGAACGCACACTGGTAGAAAGAGACAGCAGAAAATGCGCAGCAATAAATAAATCAACAGGTGACACAATGATGTCACACTCCCTTTTTATCATCTGAAAAACTTTAACGAAAAACGATTTAGCATTATGGCCACTTCCAAAGATGACAGACTGAAAGCACTCGACACTGCCATGGGACAGATTGAAAAACAGCATGGTAAAGGCACAATTATGAAACTTGGTGGAAACCCCTATAATGAGGTTGACGCAATTTCAACCGGATCTATTATGGTGGATTACGCCCTTGGGGTGAATGGAATTCCAAGAGGCCGCGTCACCGAAATTTACGGGCCTGAAGCCAGTGGTAAAACCACGCTTGCCATGCAGGTGATTGCACAGGCACAGAAAAAAGGCGGGTATTGTGCATTTATTGATGCAGAACACGCCTTTGATCCCAAGTATGCCAAAAATCTTGGAATCAACACCGATGAACTTCTCATCTCACAGCCAGACAGTGGTGAACAAGCACTTGAAATTACCGAAACGCTTATTCGGTCAGGCGCACTTGATGTGATCGTTGTTGACTCTGTAGCCGCACTTGTGCCCCGCGCAGAGCTTGAAGGTGAAATGGGTGACTCGCACATGGGCCTCCAGGCACGGCTGATGTCGCAGGCACTTCGAAAGATTACGGGAATCGTTAGTAAATCCCGAACATCATGTATTTTCATTAACCAGGTTCGTGAAAAGATTGGTGTGATGTTTGGAAATCCCGAAACTACAACGGGTGGACGGGCGCTGAAGTTTTACAGCTCTGTTCGTATTGACATCCGACGAATCGGGTCGCTCAAAAAAGGCGATGAAGTTCTTGGTAACCGTACGAAAGTGAAGATTGTAAAGAACAAAGTGGCTCCGCCATTCAAGGTGGTAGAGTTCAACATTCTCTACGGTAAAGGCATCTCGAAAATATCTGAGATACTTGACCTCGCTGTCGAATACGACATTATCGAGAAACGCGGCAGCTGGTATCGTTACGACGGTGAACCTATCGGACAGGGAACCGACGCGGCGATGCAGTTCCTGGAGGAAGATCCGGAACTTACAGACCGTATCGAGCAGATCGTACGTGCAAAGCTGATGCCGGATGAATTCGATGCTCCGGAAGACACTGAAGAAGCTAAGAAAAAGGACAAGGACAAAAAGAAAGAAAAAGCTTCTAATGAAGCCTGATTCTAAAGGTGATCCTGGCGGAGAGAAGATTCTAAGGAGTCTTCCTCTCCCCATTACTAAAATTTCTCCACAGAAAAAAAATAGCGACAGATTTTCGTTATTTCACGACACCACCTTTCTTATCGGGGTTTCATCCCAGACCCTACTCGACTATTCTATTCAAAAAGACACTCTGCTCACCAGGGATCTTTATTTCAAATTGAGTGGCTCTGAAGAATACCAGTCTGTCAAAGACAGATGTTACAAACTCCTTTCTGGCCGCGATCACGGGGCTGAAGAACTAAAGCGAAAGCTAGTAAAAAAAGGGTTTTCATCCGCAATGTGCGAGCAAGTTGTTGCCGAATTCAGAGAAAAAGAGCTGCTGAATGATCGGACCTACGCTACAAAATTTGCCCATGACAAGCACCACCTTAAACAGTGGGGACCAAAAAAGATTCAGTCTGCTTTATTCAAAAAGGGAGTTCCCAAACCAATTATTTTAAACGTTATAGAGGAATTGAAGAGTGAGATGGACCCCGTGGATACATGCATTGAAATAGCCGTTAAAAGACACCGGCATTTCCTGAGAGAACCAGACTTATTCAAACGGAAACAGAAAATTTTTCGATATCTTGCGGGGAAAGGGTATTCTTCAGACAAGATAAAAAAGGCATTGCCTAACATAGAAAAGCAACTGAATGCTTAAGAATCTTACGCTCGACAAAGTCATTAAATCAGTTATTGGGGCTGCCGGGCTCCTCCTTGTAGGCATCATCGTATACAACTACAGCAACCTTATTGCGTATGCGCTTATTGCCATGCTTCTCAGCTATATGCTTGACCCGATAGTAAACAGGCTTCAGGCCGCCGGCATGAACCGAACCATCGGCACCACACTTACCCTCGCAACGCTTATTTTGGTCATCGTTTGGGGCTCAACGTCTGTGATACCTATTGTAGCCAACCAAATGGCCAGCCTGGCACGTCAGCTTGATATTGAAAATCTTCGTTTTATTGCCGAGCAAATTGAAGTGAGCATCATCAACACGTTTGAGTTTATCCCGGAGGGCTTCCTTCGGGATAATATTTCCGTGATGTCCGATAATCTTTTCAATGTCGGCCAGATATCAGATATCGTTTCTGATGTTATTGGAATTTTCACAAACCTTTTTGCGGCATTCCTTGTCATCCCATTTGCTACTTTTTTCTTTCTCAAAGACGGCCATAAAATCAGGCGTGATTTGTTAAAGCTTGTGCCTAATAAATACTTTGAGACGATCCTTAGCCTCGTAGACAAAATTGAAACCCGTCTCGGTATCTATTTTCGCAGCGTATTTGTGCAGTGCACAATTGTGGGAGTCGTAAGCTGGCTGGCCCTGTCAATGGCAGGGCTCAGTAATTCCACGTCAGTCGGTATTGCCATCGGCCTGGCCAACTCAATTCCTTATTTCGGTCCCCTAATCGGGTATGTCCTATCAATTTTGATTTCCATCATAGAAACCGGAGATTTTTCACTTGTTATTCCATGTATTATTGCGGTGCTCTTTGCCCAGATCATAGATAATGTGATTTTACAACCACTGATATTTTCAAAATCTGCCGATATGCACCCTGTAGCCATACTCTTTATCATTTTGATCGGGGCACAGACCGCGGGAATTATAGGAATGCTTGTCGCTATCCCTATTGCCACCATCATTAAAATTTCAATCAGACAGATTCATTGGAGTTTTAATAATTACAGGATATTTCGGCTCGATCAGAACCAGCCAATTCAAGAGGCACAAACTTCTCAAAAAGAGACTGAATAATCGATCTGTTTTTTCTATCTTTTCACTCCGCTGAAACCGCATCGAATCCGCCCACGTGCATAACCTCGTTTTTTTCGCATCCGGATCGGGTACGAATTTTCAATCTGTGATTAATGCCATACAGTGTGGCCGTCTGGATGCAAAGATATCCGGATTAATAGCAGACCGGCCCGGAGCCGGTGCTATTGAGCGTGCGGAAGAGAACAATATTCCAACCTATGTCCTCGATTTGAAGCGAACCGACTCCGACAAAACACTTCTGTCTCTGCTGTCTGATCTCGATCCCGACCTTATCGTCTTGGCAGGATTTCTAAAAAAAATTCCAGACATCGTTATTGATAAATACCGGGGCCGAATCATCAATATCCACCCGTCATTGCTACCCAAATATGGCGGCAAGGGATATTTCGGACTGAATGTTCACCGGGCCGTAATCGAAAACCGCGAAAAAGTATCCGGCTGTACCGTTCATTTTGTTGATGAGGTTTACGATAACGGATCAGTTATCGAGCAGATTGAAGTACCGGTCAGCCAGGACGATACACCGGAATCACTGGCTAAAAAAATACTTCAGGAAGAACATAACCTGCTTCCAAAGACCATTAGGAAACTACTAACCCAAACATCCAACTAACACACGTGTCACTCAAACCCCTTTCTTCACTACCCACCCACTCCATCAAACCAAAACGCGCACTATTATCCGTATCTGATAAAACCGGGATCGCCGAACTCGGCCAAATGTTGCACGACCATGGTGTAGAACTGATCAGTACAGGCGGCACAGCAAAAGCACTTCGCGATGCAGACCTGCCTGTCACCGATGTCAGCGAGATTACCCAGTTCGAAGAGTGTCTCGATGGACGGGTAAAAACTCTGCACCCCGTTATCCATGCCGGGATCCTTGCACGTACCAGCCACGATCAGGACATGGCCGAATTGAACCGACTTAAAATCGAGCCTATAGAATTGGTTGTGGTGAACCTTTACCCGTTTGAATCAACTGTTGCCGGAGGGGGTGTAACTCCGGCCATTGCCACCGAACACATCGACATTGGCGGCCCAACTATGGTGAGAGCGTCGGCTAAAAATTTTGCCCACGTTTCCATTCTAACATCCCCAAAGCAGTATGAAGGGTTTGCAGAGGAGTTGAACAGCAGCCAGGCGATATCTTTTAATACTCGTCGACGGCTTGCACGAAAAGCGTTTGAACACACCGCAGCCTATGATGCAGCGATCAGCGGCTATTTTAGCACGATGGAAGAACTTGACATCCCTGAACAGTTTTCTGCTGGAATTCAGCAGTCAGGCGAGCTTCGATATGGTGAAAATCCTCATCAAAAAGCAGGAGTCTACGGAAATCAGCGGAAGTTTATTGACTGTTTTCATGGCAAGCAACTCAGCTACAATAATTACCTGGATCTGGACGCATCGCTTCAGCTTATTGCAGACTTTCCCGCCGATTCACCGACCGTTGCGATTTTCAAGCATACCGTGGCTTGTGGGGTGGCAATGGCAGACACGCTAAAAGAGGCATACCAAAAAGCATTTTCAACTGACACCTCGTCTCCATTTGGCGGCATCATTTGCTGTAACCGGCCGGTTGACCTTGAAACGGCACAGGAAATTGATCAGATATTTACCGAAATCATCATTGCCCCCGGATTTGAAGATGATGCACTTGAGCTTCTGCAGCAAAAGAAAAACCGGCGATTGGTTAAGATCCTCGAGCTGCCAGAATCATCGCATGACATCACGTTCAAATCAATTTTTGGCGGTGCGCTTCTGCAAGAGGAGAACCGTCTTGTAATTGATGAGGATAAACTACAAATACCTACAAAACGTAAACCAACGGAAGACGAAATGAAGAATCTTCGGTTTTCGTGGGCCGTTGTGAAACACATCAAATCAAACGCGATTGTGTACGCAAGCGACCTGAAAACTGTGGGAATTGGTACGGGTCAGCCCAGCCGTGTGGATAGCTCCGAACTGGCGATCAGAAAGGCCGAAAAAGAGGGCTTATCTATTAAAGGAACTGTTCTAGCATCCGATGCCTTTTTCCCATTTTCTGATGGTGTAGAAGCAGCCGCTAAAGCCGGGGCCACTGCAATTATTCAGCCCGGTGGCAGCATTCGGGATGAAGAAGTTATTAAAATGGCCGATAAGTATAATATTGCGATGGTGTTTACCGGGCTTCGGCATTTCAGACACTGAAATTGAATACTGAAAATAGGTAAACTATCGTTCGCAAAAACAAGGACAATCTCGTATTTTCGGTTGTTCACCCCTAAAATGCAAAAATTCTCGTAAATCGATGTCCGATATTTATACTCAAACCAAGACCAAGACATCAAAAAATCAGAAAAAAAAAGGTCTTTTTGATTTTCTGTATACCGATATAGCAATCGACCTTGGCACGGCAAACACACTTATCTACGCAAAAGGTCAGGGCATTGTTTTAAATGAGCCGTCCATTGTTGCGCTGAACAACCAAAATACACCAGTAGCCACGGGCCATGAAGCGCGGCTGATGCACGAGAAAACTCACAGAAATATCCGGACGGTTCGTCCGCTTCGTGATGGCGTTATAGCCGACTTTGAAGTAGCCGAGCAAATGATGCGCGGCATGATCAAAAAGGTGAAGGTGAAATGGTACTCCACCACCCGTCAAATTGTGGTATGTGTGCCAAGCGGTATTACTGAGGTTGAGCGCCGTGCCGTACGCGACAGTGCTGAACATGCCGGCGCAAAGGAAGTCTACCTTGTAGACGAACCTATGGCTGCCGCAATTGGTATCGGTCTTGATGTCCACGAACCCGTTGGTAATATGATTGTTGACATCGGAGGCGGTACAACAGAAATCGCTGTGATTGCTCTTTCAGGAATCGTGTATGCTCAGTCGGTACGATTGGGCGGAGATGAACTGAATGATGACATCATCAATTACTTCAGACGCAACCATAACCTGTTGATTGGTGAACGAACAGCCGAAAAAATTAAGTGCGAAATTGGCAGTGCAGCGCCTCTTGATGAAGAGCTTGAAATGATCACCAAAGGCCGTGACCTTGTAAACGGAGTACCCCGTACACGCCAGGTAACGTCTAAAGATGTCCGCGAAGCGATATCCGAATCTGTAAATACCATTGTGGAATCAATCACCAAATCTCTCGAGCAGACGCCTCCTGAATTATCTGCTGATATTTTAGATCGTGGTATAATGTTAACGGGGGGCGGAGCGTTGCTTAAGAACCTGGACAAACTAATAATGGAGACAACAGATCTCCCGGTTCATATTGCGGAAGATCCGCTTACAGCAGTTGTTCGTGGTACAGGGTCTATTCTTGAAGATATCGAACACTACCGAACCGTGGTTTCTTAAATAGCTTAGGTTTTACATGCGACGCCTATCAGACGCAAAAGATTACATTCTGACAGCGATCTTGCTTCTGTGCGCTATCGCTATGATGATTAGCCGGCACGACGGCGGATTGCAAAATGCCCGAAAAGCATCCATCACAGTATTAAGCTTTCTGGAACAGCCTCTTTCAGTCATACGCGTATATCGCCAGGCTTTAACAACAAACACCTATTTGCACCGGCAGAATATTTTACTGCAGGATGAGCTGAGCCGCCTGCGCTCTGTAGAAGAGCAAAATCGCATTTTGCGTGACCTTCTCGAATTGAAAGACAGTACCCAGCACTCCGTGATCCCGGTGCGGATTGTTGCTAAAGAATTGAACGGCCTCAATAACGTTATGACCATCGATGCCGGGACAAAAAAGGGTGCAAAAGTAGGAATGCCGGTCATTAATTCTGACGGACTTATCGGACAGATCATTCTTACCAATGAAACCTATTCGCAGGTTCTGCCCTATTCAAATTCATTATTCAGAGTCAGCGCCACGGTAGCTGAAACCCGTGCGATGGGAATCATTTCATGGCCTGCATCTGTTCATAATGAACTTGTGCTCAACCATATTCCGCAGACGATAGATCTTGAAGTCAGCCAAACTGTCGAGACTTCAGGCTTTAGCAACCAATACCCTCCCGGGCTGCCCATTGGAGAAATTATTCGGCTTGAGCCGGGAGACGGAATAGAAACACAAACCGTGCATCTTCAGGCGTATGCAAACCTCTATACTGCCGCCGAAGCATTTATCGTGCAATTTGAACCGGATACGCTGATCCAGGATCTTGAAGCAGAGCAGCAGGAGCTATTTTGATACGATCCGACATCCTGCGTTACACATTGTTGGGCATCGGAGCGGTTGCCATTCAGGTAGTTCTACTACGACACCTTACTATATTTAATGCACAGTCGGACCTTGTGCTTTTATATGCGCTTTGGATCTGTACAAAGCGAGGCAAAACAGAAGTCATTTTGCTAACGGCTTTTGTCGCTTTTTTTCAAGATGCATTAACCGATCTTTGGGGATTAAATTTATTCACCAAAGTGTTGACGGTTTTTATATTACACAATTTTCTGAACCGGACCTCTGAAAATCAATTTTTGGTCTGGCAGATCTTTTTGATTGTATTAGGGGCATCGTTTTTGCATAATATCATCTTCTACATCGTTAGTTCACTAACGGGTACATTTGCAAGTGAATACGTTGTCATCAGCCTGCTATTGGTTAGTACTGTTTTTACCGCGGTGCTGGGAAGTTTCTTACATCTCGTACGCTCCAGATAATTATGGCGAACCGAAGAAAAACACAAAATATTCAGATGTCGGTACGAATCCTTCAGGGGATTATTGTACTCGGTCTGCTTGTTACAATCGGTCGGATGTTCCAGCTTCAAATTCTTGATCACGAAGAGTATGCGCCCTTAAGCAGGCAAAATTCCATCAGGATGGATGTGGTGAATCCAGCTCGCGGGCTCATACTCGACAGAAACGGTAAAATAATTGTAGAAAATCAGCCGATCTATTCAGTTACTATCACACCGGCTAAATTCGACCGAAAGAATATTCCCTTGCTAAGCGAGATCCTTCAGGCAGACCCAGAGCTAATCCTTGAGCGCGTTAATGAAGCGCAGCAGTATTCCTGGCACCGCCCCTCCCGGCTTTTTGCAGAAGTCCCGTTTGAAACTTTCTCCGTGATTGAGGAAAATTTATGGCGTTTGCCCGGCATTGGCCATCAGATTGAAAGCAAAAGAAACTATCCGCTTGATATGTCTGCATCTCATATACTCGGCTATTTACGAGAGGCCGATCCCCAGGATTATGAAGAGATGGAAAATCTTCGTTTGGGCGATCGAATTGGAAAAAGCGGCATAGAGATGGTTTATGATGATTTTTTACGCGGCGAAAAAGGAATGAGCTACCTAAGGGTTAATGCTTACGGGCAGTCTCTGGGGGATTTTGACGGCGGTGACCTGAACTCACCTCCCAAAAAAGGTGCTGACCTGCTGACCACTATCGACTCTGATCTGCAGTCACTTGCTGAAAGGCTAATGGAGAACAAAACCGGTGGCGTAGTTGCCATCGATCCCAATACGGGTGAAATCCTATCCCTTGTCAGTGCACCAAACTATGATCTCGAAAAACTATCGGGCCGTATGGACAGTGAGTACTGGCAGTCTGTCAATGTTGATTCCCTGAAACCCCTGTATAATCGGGCCATATCATCCCGGCAGCCCCCCGGCTCAACATTCAAACCATTTATGGGAATTTACGGTCTTCATTCTGGTTTGATCACGCCTCAAATGGAGCTTACAAGCACCGGTAGCTATATTCGCGGACGGGCTTACGGTGATCTTGCAGATCCCGGGGTTTACAATCTCAATAAGGCGCTGGCCAAATCCAGCAACTACTATTTTTTCTGGATGATGGATCGAATCGCCACAAACGGTGGCCTGGATGACTGGGCGGAAAAAATGAAGGATATGGGAATGGGGCCTCATAACAATATTGATCTCCCCTTTGAAACAAGAGGTATCATACCCACCACCGATTATATGAATCTTAATTTCGGGGAGAGAAACTGGGGAATCGGTGACCTCATGAGTCTTGGCGTGGGCCAGGGTATGGTCTCTGTTTCACCACTGCAAATGGCAGTTGCCGTGTCTGTAATTGCAAATGGCGGATACAAAGTTCAGCCTCACCTGGTCAAAGAGATACATCATAGTGATAACAGGGTAAATTATACTCAGCCCTATAAAGAACGTATCGATTGGATAAAACCAGAATATCTTACCTCTGTGGGCGAAGGCATGAGAAAAGTCGTATCTGAGGGAAGCAGCCGTTACTATACTGACATACCCGATATACCTACAGCGGGAAAAACAGGGACCTCTCAAAATCCCCACGGACAAGATCACGGCTGGTTTATTGCCTATGCGCCTTACGACAATCCCCAGATTGCAATTGCTGTACTCACAGAAAACTCAGGCTATGGCTCCATTTCTGCCGCTCCCGTGGCATCGCTTATGATTGAGCAGTATCTCACCGGCGAAATAAACCGATCGTACGTTTTGAATTACGTACTTAATTTTGAACCTCGCCCGCTCAAAGAGGAAGAAGAGGAAGAGAATACTAATACAGAGTCTGAAGAAGAGGAATTAGACGACTCTGGAGTTATTGATATTACTGCTGTTGAGGAGGACAATGATTAATATAAAAGATTTTAGCTGGTCTGTTCTTTTGCTTTGGTTGATGATTGCAACCGTCGGTCTTATTGCGATATACAGCGCAACACTAGGGCCGGTTTCACAATTTCTGCCCACCTACATTCAGGATAACTTTTCACGTCAGCTCGTTTGGATATCCATCTCTCTTGTAGCACTTATATCCATCCAATTCATTTCCCCCCGAACATTCCAGGGACTGGCTTATATTGTGTACGGCCTCTGTCTCATACTTGCTTTCATCACTCTGTTTTTTGGCGTAGAGGTGAGTGGCAGCCGCAGCTGGCTTTCTATATTTGGTATGCGTCTTCAAATAAGTGAGTTTATGAAGCTCGCAACTATTCTTGCAGTTGCAACCTACCTGACCCATCGGCGCGATATGTCTGTCGGCAACTTGAAAACAGCTCTTACTGCCGTTCTGATGATTGCCGTGCCGGTCACGGTTATTCTACTCCAAAATGATACGGGTACAGCAATTATTCTGGTCACTCTAATTCCGGTTGTGCTGTTTTGGTCCGGGTTGCCGTACGGTATTTCATTGCTTATTATTTCGCCTGCAATTATTGGATATTTTACTGTAATCGGTCTTCCCTACGGTATCATCAGCGCGGTTATTTTAACGATTTCAATATTCTTTCTACAGCGAACGAAATGGCTGAATATTTCGGCTCTTGTTCTCGGAATTATCGTCGTCATTGGTACTGAAGTGGGTCTTCAGCATATCTTACAGCCTCACCAGCGCGCCAGAATTGAAGCATTCGTTAATCCATCTCTCGACCCTCACGGTGCCGGGTGGAATGTGCTCCAAGCCAAAACGGCTATAGGATCGGGCGGGTTTGTTGGGAAAGGTTTTATGGAAGGAACGCAAACCCAACTGCGCTTTTTGCCAGAGCAGTGGACAGATTTTGTCTTTTGCGTTGTGGGAGAAGAGTTCGGTTTTATTGGTTCATCTCTCCTGTTAATCCTTTACGGAATTCTTTTTCTTAAGCTATTGTCGATGGCCGGAGCCCATAAGCACCCGTTTGCTCAGCTTGTTATCGTCTGCGTCACGTTTATCTATTTTGCTCACTTTCTCGTCAATATAGGAAGTGCTACTGCGATGCTGCCCATAATGGGCGTTCCGCTGCCGTTTGTGAGCTATGGCGGATCGGCATTTTTGGCCAACACAATTATGCTGGCTATTTGCCTGAATATGGACCTGAATAAACGGTCGTTCAGTATTTATAGATGACAGATAACAGATCATGGATGCAAGATAACAGCTAACAAATGTACATTTGTCAGCTATCATCTTATCCAATGACATTGATTATTTGCATGCTACTCGATTTGTGCTTCCAAATCTGTTAAAAACTCCCTGATCCGTTCGGCATTCACACCGACATCACTTCTGCCTATACGTGATTTTGATCGCATGTCGACGCGTGTCTCACCATTTGCAGAAGATACCCTGAACACAACATCGTCTTTAAATCCAAACCACGCCAGTTTTTCAGTAGCCTCAACGCGGCCTTCTTTTCGATTGATGCTGACAATCTCCCATCCACGGTTTGAAATGAGTGTCACGATTTCATCAATCACTTCTTGCACCGGTGCAGATAGAACCAGCGGCTGAATATCCGGATAAGCTTCCAGCTGCTGCTCGGCCGTTTCCTCTCCGGCATATTCAGGTGGATTTGGCGCATCCTCCCTGAGCCTGTCTATTGCTACAAATTCTGGCGGGGCTTGAGTATCTGTTGTGATATCATGTATTGGCGGGACAGACCGGGCTTGGTACTGCCAATAAATTGCTGTAGCCGAAATTAACAGGGTTACCAGAAACCCGGTCAGTATCATAGCTTTCGCCGATATCCCGGAATCTTTCATAAAAAAGAAAAACGTCGTTTGAATAACTGCCAACCCAATGGCCGCATATGCTCCGTAACGCAAAAGTGTAAATCCGGTTCCCAGGCCCCAAATTCCCCATTGATATCCATAACCCGACATTACAAACACCAAAGCACAGATGAGTGATAAATAAAAAAATGATTTTGCCAGCTTTTTTTTCATAGCAGTCTTTAGACCTTTATTTAGAATTCATTCAATTGTACAACAATTCTAACGATTTTGGTATCCCGATCTGTTAAAACTATCAGTATTTCAATTAGCCTTCGAGAGTAATTCACCTTATTTTCAAAGGCTATGGTACGACAGGTAACAAACTATATTTTCATAATGAAACGTTCTTTTAAACTCAGCAGAGTAACACAACGAGCGGTTTAAATTAACTCATTTTCTAATAACTACCTGACGCACCTTTTGAATTCAATTTTCAACTCACATTAAAAGCACCAAAGAATGGAAGGTTCCGTACGCGTACGTTTTGCACCCTCACCCACAGGATTTTTACATATTGGCGGATTGAGAACCGCACTTTATAACTATCTGTTTGCCCGGCATTTTGATGACGGTACATTTATCCTCAGAATTGAAGATACTGATCAAAGCCGATATGTAGAGGGAGCTGAAGAAGATATTATTCGCTCGCTGGAGTGGTGCGGAATGACGATTGATGAGGGGCCTGAAAATCCCGGTGCCTTCGCTCCATACCGCCAAAGTGAACGTCAGGAGCTCTATCATAAATATGCAAAAGAACTGATCGATAACGACCAGGCCTACTATGCATTCGATACAACCGAAGAGCTGGATCAGATGAGGGAGCGTCTGCAAAAATCCGGCAATCCTTCCCCAAAATACGATGCCATTACCCGGCAATCGATGAAAAATAGCCTGACACTTCCCCAGGATGAGGTAGACAAACGCTTAGAAGCCGGCGAGGAATACGTCATTCGCCTGAAAGTACCGCGCAGGGAAACGGTACGATTTGAAGATCTGATTCGCGGCCACGTCTCATTCGAAACCAAGGGTCTGGACGACCAGGTGCTGCTGAAGTCAGACGGTATGCCTACTTACCACCTGGCAAATGTTGTAGATGATCACGAGATGAAAATCACTCATGTCATTCGCGGAGAAGAGTGGCTGAGCAGTACACCAAAACACATTTTACTGTATAACGCATTCGGCTGGGACGCCCCCCAAATGGCCCACCTGCCACTGATTATGTCTCCCAGCGGCGGAAAGCTCTCAAAGAGAAAAGCTGAAGAAGAGGGAATTCCGGTGAATACCAAGGATTATATAAATCAGAATTATGAGCCTGAAGCACTGGTAAACTTTCTCGCCTATCTTGGATGGAGCCCCGGTGACGATAGTGAAATACATTCGCTTGATGAGCTTTCCGAGCTCTTTACCCTGGACCGCGTGAGTAAAGGCGGAGCTGTTTTCAATCACAAAAAGCTGCTCTGGTATAACGAGCACTACCTGAGAGAACAGAGTGACGAGGAACTTGCTGAAAGGCTGCGGGATATTGCAAAAAATAAAGACATAGATCTGCCGGATGATGAAACACTCATCAAGGCTATCTCACTGCTTAAGGAAAGAGTGAGTAAAATTGATGAGATTCTTGAAATGGGTGATTTCTTTTTCAAAGATCCTGAATCGTATGAAGAAAAAGCCCTGAAAAAATGGAAAGACGACAGCGGTGCCCTTGTTCGCCAGTATAGAGAATCTATTGAAAGTCTGGACAGCGACAATTTTGAAGCTGCTACGCTAAAATCTCGTCTTGAGGATGTCATCGAAAAAAATGATGTAGGCTTCGGCAAGCTGATGATGCCGCTCCGAATTGCCGTAACCGGCCAGGGCTTTGGTCCCGATCTGTTTGCCTCAATGGAACTGCTTGGAAAAGAAATCGTAATCAGACGCCTCGACACGGCTCTCGAAAAACTCGATTAGCAGATTGCACTGAATTATTCTGATTTTGGCTGACAAAATTTTCGGAAGTTTAATTAAAGGCATTCCGGCCTGCGAGCCGGAATCACAAACTCTTACTCGAATTCAAAATTCTGCCAAAAGCTTACTTTAAATGTCAATTTCTCCCTGTAAATATGCGGGGGAGTAATCTACAATTGAACATCGTATGAGGGATCCCTTCGGGAGAAGGGGCACTTTTATCGCTTCGACCCAGAAGGCGTTGCAAAGCCCTCTCCCATTTAAATTCTGCAGACTAACACTGGTGTTTTGCCAACCCTAAACCTGGCAGGTGTCACAGTATAATTCAATCCTACTTCATGAGTGTCATTTTACGGGTCATCCGTGATGATTCAGTTTGCAGTGTATACATGTAAATTCCACTGCTCAAACCTAACGCATTCCAGCGAACATCGTGAGATCCTGCTGACCTGATGCCATCCACTAATACAGCCACTTCGCGCCCAAGCATATCATAAACTGCCAGTTTAACCCGCTGATTTTCTGGCAGATTGAATTTAATCACCGTTGCCGGGTTGAAGGGATTAGGATAGTTCTGGTCTAAAGCGATTGTACCGGGAATAGTACTCTTTTTCTCAGAGGATGTCGCTTCTCTCTGCACTCCGCTTAAATGGATATCGTCAAGCCGGTACTGTTGCCCATTATCTTTGGAAAACCGGATGGCCAGGGTTTCTGCTGCGGGCATGGCGGTATCTTGAATTTGAACCCTTGACCAGCTGCCGGAATTTAGCTGAGCATCATAATTTACATCTGTCCAAAGCCCATCGCTTTCAGTTCTGTATTCGATCGTGAGCGGCGTGCTGCTGGTAGAGTACACGCCGAAACTGATTGCAAGTTGTTCGTAAGCATTCGTATTGATGTTGCCTATCGTAAAATATCGATACCCGAGGTTCATAAATACTTGCGCATTCCCGCTTGCAGCTTCATACCCCTCCGAAGGCAGAGATTCCCGAATATCGCCATTCCCTTCAAATGTGTAGGTATCGTTATCAAACGTGTGCTCGGATATATCTGTGCTTGATGAGACTGTTCCGAATGTCTCCGTAAAAATATCTGTAAATTCAGGATCGGGATTGGGATCGGTGCCGCCATCTTCCATGAAAAATGCCCGCCGTACCAGCGTTGTATCCATCACAAACGGGTTTACGTTTCCCTGCCAATTGGAAATCGTTTCGGTTCTCAATACCTCATCCCCGTCAACTTCATCGATATCGTGCCATTCGAGAAGTGCGTCATCCATAGATGAAAAGAAACCTGAACCTTCCGCATCAGCTTCATCCCGGTAAATGGTGTAGAAATAGAACATCGACCGGGCGATATCCCCTTTGGTATCCAACTTTGACTCAAACCGGTCATTTAATTTTACCTTGCTCCACATATCCCGTTCAGCCTCCGGCGGGGCTGTGGTTGTAAAAATTAAGCCCGTTTCCTCACGGCTGCTTTTGTTGTACCACCTGTCAACCTCGTTGTCAGGTATAGTTCCAAATTTTAAGTTACCACGATCCTGGTTTGCCCGTACCTCCGTCGAACGCAAATGATGCAGGTCACTCCGGGCTGGCTCAGATCCCGCTCCCAATGACTGGGGCCAAAGATGTTCCGCATTGATTCCGTCACCACCGTCATAAGCATCTTGTCGCGGTGATGATGAATTTGGATCTACCGGCATCTCAAAATAAGTATAGACACCGATAACTTTGCCGTCACGGTTATCAAGAATTGTGTACATCCTATCACGGGCAATGCTATAACCGAGCGTGCGATTAGGCGTATAGTTTTCCCTCAGAAATTCCTGAAGCGACTCCCCTGTGAGGTCTCCTCCAATGGTCTGATTTTGGGCTTGAGACGCATCAATACATATCATTCCAAACAAGAAACACAGAGCAAAAACACGTAAGGTAGTTTGTCTAATCATGAAATAAATATTTTAAAGATTTTCAGAACTCAAGTATAACCGTTTATCCTTTGAACCCATAAAATAAATGCTAAAGAATGCATAGGTATGCTCGTAAGACGAGTTCTTATCTGCGACTGGCAAATTGCAACATCTTCCAAACCTTCATCAATGAATCCCCATCTTCCGGGGTTTCTGCATTATCCATCACCTGGATTCTTGCCCCTTCACTCATCAGACGAAAAAAAACAATCGTCAGACGAGGAGCAGAATATCATATCGAATGTTTCGTGAAACATCTTATCTTTATACAGATTAATCACATAAAATTAGTTGACTTATGAAACTCTTTCTCAAGATCTCAGCCGGTTTTCTCATCTTTTTTATTTTGCTTTTGGTCGGGCTTAATCTCTACTTCACCAACGACCGCCTCAAGTCGATGATTTTACCAGAAGTCCGGAGTGCCGTGGGCACTGAGGTTCAGGTGGAACAGATGTCGCTCACGTTTTTCAGGACATTTCCACAGTTCGGTGTTGAGCTGCAAAATTTTGTCCTGCCTGACCCAGACGGTGAAACAGTAGCCAGCCTGGAAGAACTTCTGGTGGGTGTGGAACTTTTTCCGCTTTTGAGTAATGAAATTTCCATCTCTCATCTCCGGCTCAATCGGCCAGTTCTGAATTACAGAGTGTATGAGGACAGCACATCGAATATCGATTTTCTGCTTGATGCCCCCCAGGAAGAGACCGATCCTGACGCCGAGGGCTATGCCATTACAATACCGGAATTCACCATTCAGTCGGCAAATGTAAACTACCGGGATGACACAAGTAATATGCTTGTTACCCTTGAAGATTTAAACGCAAATATTTCCCTGCAGTTTGCCGACTTGATTGAAAGTACTGTGGATGCGACACTTGGATCGCTTTCTGCGTCCTTGGATGGGGCCTCTTATGTGGAAAATTTGTCTCTGAGTCTCAACCAGGAATCGACAGTAGATCTCGAAAATGAAATTCTAACAGTTACCGAAGGCGTATTCTCCATCAGGGGCCTTGGCCTTAACCTGGCTGGTTCGGTATCTGACTGGAGTTCAGATGCTCCTGTTGTGAATCTGCAGTTTAACTCAAGCTCCGAAAACTTTGGTGAGCTCCTCCGGCTGGCTCCTCCCGAATATGACGAACAACTCGCAGGGTTGGAAACGCGCGGATCGCTTCAGCTCGATGGTTCTGTTTCGGGTTCTATAACTGAAGATGAAATACCCGCTTTTGACCTGATTGTAAATGTATCGGACGGGTATCTGAAAAATCCTGATCTGCCTGATGCTATTGAAGATATTAATTTATCACTGACAGCAAATAATGAGATAGCCACAATCAGCGAATTTAGCGCAAGGGCTGCAGAAAACAGTGTTACTGCATCAGGAACAGTTGAACGACCTCTCGATGACAATGCTGTCTTTTCCATCGCTTTTGATGGTGACGTGGACCTGGCGACGGTTAGCCGGTTTTATCCTATTGAGGAGTTTGGCGTTCAGGATCTTCGGGGCCTGCTTGCCGCTGATATGACGGCGAACGGACGAATTGACCTGCCTGAAGATGCTACACTATCCGGCAGCTTTACCCTGTCCGACGGGACCCTCCAATACGCAGGTGTACCGCGACCCATTGAGCAGATAAATGCGAGAATACAGGCGTCTCAGGATCGTATTCAAATTGAGGAATCCGGCTTCAGGGCTGCATCAAACCGTTTCTCGATGAGTGGCTCCGTGGCAGATCCCCTGGATGATGAGAACAGAAGCGTGGACCTGTCTGCTACTCTTAATTTTGATCTTGCATCAATAAAAGAATTTTACCCGATTGATGAAGACACGCTCGAACTTCGCGGTCAGTTTGATGCAAACGTTGTGTTAAGCGGCCGGGCAGATCCCGACGAGATTGAACGCCTGCTGCAGCGAAGTACATTTGAGCTCCGTAACGGCTATATTGACCATCGCCTCGTTGGAAAACCATTAGAAGATATCACGCTAACGGCAGAGGCAACAGGGACGCGACTTTCGATTCAGAACGCCCGGTTTGTAACCGGTGAAAACTCACTTGCCATGAACGGCTCGGTCAGCAATTACCTGGGTGACGACCCCGTCTTTGACCTGAACTTCGATGGAAATGCCGTGTTTTCTGATATCTCATCGTACTATTCACTGGAGCCATGGATCCAGGAGCTGACCGGAACCGCCGTCATGAACCTCAGAGCCAGAGGCCCGGCGGGTGACCCTACGCAGATTGCACTGAATGGTTCACTTGTAGTCTCTGACGTAAACGCCAGAGGCGATTCACTGGGACTGCCGGTAACCGGTCTCAATGGCACATTATCTGTTTCACCTGATGTCATGACGCTTGAAGAGTTTATCATGAACTATGGATCATCAGACATAAGCTTAAACGGCCGGGTTCAAAACTATCTCGGGTTTCTTGAAGAATCTCACAGCTCCACCGCCACTATGCCATCCATTACAGGAAATTACAGCAGTAATCTGCTCGATATGGATGAGATGATTGACTGGGATGAGGAGTCAGACCCGGATGAACCTTTTCCGATTGAACTTCCCGCCATGACGTCGAATGTGTCGGCAGAGATTGACCGCCTTTTGTTTTTTGGTATTCCCATCACGAATATATCAGGGACCGGGAGAACAACCCATGAGCAGATTATCATGGAAGAGGCGACCGCCAAACTTTTTGATGGGACAGCTACAGGGCGGATGGTCTGGAATATTCCTGATCCGCTGCAAACCAACATGTCGTTTTCGGGAAATCTCGACAGCCTTAGCGCTGAATCCTTCTTCCGAGATACTGGATTCCTCGGCGAAGACAGCCGGTTTCATCAGCATGTTACGGGGGCATTCAGTACCAATATTGACTATTCAACCGACCTTGATCGAACTTTAACGCCCGACGTAACCACAACCGAAGCAAACGGTTCATTCGGCATGACAAGAGCTCGCCTGCGTGGTCACCCTATCCAGGAAAAAGTGGCTGATTTTCTGAAAGTTGATGAGGTCAGAAGTCTTGCACTCGATGAATGGACGGCTACATATACCATTACTGACGCCATTTTAACGTTTGAAGATTTTCGGCTTACAAGTGAAAACATCGGTATTGAACTCGAAGGAACACAGCATATGGTTTCGGACAAAATCAATTATACCGCAACCCTGCTGCTACCAGCCCGCTTTAAGAGTGGCATTGCCAGCGTAATATCCGGTCGGGCAGCAGATGCCTTGCAGCGTGAGGACGGGACTATGGCCGTGCCTGTTCTTATTACGGGAACTTCATCAAATCCACAGGTACGTCCCGACACTGAGCTGATTCAGCAAATTATACGGGATGCTCTTCGAGAGGGAGCCGGCAATGCGCTTAAGAAATTGTTTAATGGATAGGTTTCTGAGTTGTCAGTTTTGAATCGGGGGTGATGAGCTTCTCGCTAATTTCAGAACCAAAAACTGAGGTATATTCTATTAAATTGAAAGGAATTCTCCCTTATCAAGGGGAGATTAAGAGTGGTGTCCATTTCCATACCTGGATTCCACATCTCCTTATTTTTAAAGAGGACTCTCATTCTTTTATCTGATTCGTGTATGATTTAATCAGGACTTTCCCTTCTGCTTTTGTATTTTGGAGCTTAAATTTTAATCCATCTACTACATGAACAGCAGTGACTATCTGACCTGGGGCCCGAGTCCCGAAATTTTCACGATACCGGAATTTCACCTCCCCTTCTCTCTTTCAATTTACGGATTAGTGCTGGCGGCTATAATTTATTTTATAGGCTGGCAGTTTATTAAACCTGAAAAAAGCGGAGAACCTATGGATCAGCCCTGGAAAGGGTGGGCGCTTGCGGCTGCGGCATTTATTGTGGGGCAACTTCCGTTTTTCCTGATTGAATCACCCACTATCGACACCATTGGCCCGCTTCAGCCCCGATGGTATGGGCTCTTATTCGCATCTGCCTTTATTTTTGGCTACATGATAACAGCGCGCATGTTTCGCTTTGCCGGCCGCTCGCAAGAAGATATGGACCGGCTCCTGATCTATGTGCTGATTGCAACCGTTATTGGCGCGCGCCTCGGTCATGTTATATTTTACGATCTTGATTACTATCTGAGAAATATTCATCTCGTGCCACAGGTGTGGCTCGGCGGGCTTGCAAGCCACGGGGCTGCGATAGGCATCATCATCGCAATGTATCTCTACGTTAAAAACACTCCCGGCATGACGTTCTATTGGCTGGCTGATCGTGTGGTACCGGCCGTTGCCATTGGGGGTATGTTCATCCGTATTGGCAATTTTATGAATTCCGAGATTCTCGGAAAACCCACAGACCTTCCGTGGGCCGTCATTTTTGAAGCATCACCTCAGCTCACTCAGGCCGAGCGGATGATCCCCAGGCACCCATCCATGCTCTACGAGTCACTTTTGTGCATCATTGTTTTCGCTGTGCTTTGGACGATTTATAAAAAATATGATCGCCGTCCGCCTGAAGGATCACTTTTTGGGACTTTCCTGGTAATGCTTTTTTCCGGGCGCTTTTTGATTGAATATACCAAACTCGCTCAAACGGATGTCGGAACAACCTGGGCTCTGAATATGGGCCAATGGCTGAGTATTCCGCTGGTGTTATTTGGCATTTGGCTTCTCGTGAAGAAAGTAAACTGGAAGAAGAAGGGTAAGTGAGCTGCTTTAAGTGTATCGGGAATCGGGAATCGGGAATCGGGAATCGGGAATCGGGAAAAATAACTTCTTGGCCCTCTTTCATCCTAACCAGAAAAATTAATCTCTTAAAAAATGCCAAATATTCTATCTGGATATGAGCCGGTGTTTCTTATTGATGTTGTCTTATCTCTGATAGCAGGTTTCTGTATCGGAGCTGAAAGAGAATCCAGAGGTAAAGATGCAGGAATAAGCACACACTCCCTGGTTATCACCGGAGCTATGCTTTATACCTTCTTATCGATGAGAGTAGATCCATCATCACAATCTCGAATAGCAGCTCAAGTTGTGACAGGAATCGGATTTTTGGGTGCGGGATTGATACTCAAAGAAGGTGCAACTGTCAAAAACCTTACCACCGCCGCCAGTTTATGGTTTGCAGGTGCAATTGGCATGTCATTTGGGTTTGGGTATCATGTTATTGGAATAGTTGCCTCTATTATTTCGGGCTTTATTCCAAGGGTAGCTCATCTTAGCAGAAGACCTCAAAAAAACGAGAAAGATAAAGATTGAACCATAGACACCTGTCTTCTTTTTTGGTATTAACCTGAGTTCAATTCCAAAATATGGAACAAATAATTAAAGCAGTCCAGGAAGTGCGGTTGTTTAGCAAAATCATTTTTTACTGTCATACCGGACTTTGATCCGGTATCTCCTTACTTTTTTTGGATGGGAGATCCCGCATCAGGTGTAGGATAACGCCCTTTCTGGACTGCCTTACTTGTAATTCAGTATTGATGACAATCGAAACTCAGGTTATTAGTTCTTTGTGGAGTCTAATTTCAATTCAAACTTTAAAGCCACTACCCCGGCCCCTCCTTACAACACAAGAGGGTGTGTTTTGAGAAGTTACCCCATTATTCTAAATTAAACCCACTCAAGTACATATAAAACAATAAGTTATTA
>NZ_JBBVMF010000020.1:0-87997 GCF_038150125.1 Rhodohalobacter sp. 8-1
TCGAAGGGGGACACTCCAGAATAAACTCATTATTGGACCTAAAGTTATAGGTTCTAAGTTGATACCTCGTGGGCTCTGCCCCGAGGTAGTTTATTTGCACTTAATTGACCCGGCTAGTTTTAGTGCTTCTGATGGCCTTGTACCTTGGATCAAAGCAAAAAAAACCTATACATTTCAGATAATATGACGACAACAAAAAGAATACTGAGAAGCGGTGATTTACAGCCCATCAAGTGTAATCAATATAGCATCAAACATTAATCGGACAGAAGGCTCAGCTAAATTCAAGGTGCATTTAAATACCGGACGCATAAAGGTAGAACACAATCCCGGTGTTGCATCCGATGAGAAGCTGATGAATATACCGGGCCCTGTAAATATCGAAACTGACATTGCGTAACAGTCAGTTAAACAGATTTAGGATTAAAACTCCGCCTTCATTTTAAGCTTGTTTAAAAGCAGCTCTGCTAATATTTGAAGTAAGTTTTTTGGCCTGAGGTATATGGCAATAAGGGTTAACAGAACTTTGGGAGGTAAAATGTTTTACAATCATCACTTTATTGGAGTACATTGAATCGGGAGGATTGGTGTAGGGCTGATCACACTGTTGATTGTATTCAATCTGCATGCCAGTCGCACCTCCTCTTATTTCTGTGAAGATCTATTGGATATCTTAAAAAAAGAGACTTACCCGGGGAGAAATTGAAAGGGAAGGGCACCAGGAATGAAAAGTTATTATTGAGAACGAACAAAACCGGTAGTGGTTTCTGTAATTTTTTAATCTGTTTATGGCTCAACGAGGAAAAGAACATACGCGCAGCCGGTACGATTTATGGGCACCTATCTATAATATTACGGAGTGGCCGATAGAGCGTCTTCTTTTCAGGGGCTGGCGAAAAGAAATTTGGGATCAGGTAACGGGCCCAAAAGTGCTTGAAATCGGTGTAGGGACGGGCAAAAATATCCCCTTTTATCCAAGGGATATTGATTTAAAGGGAATTGACCTTTCCCCGGGCATGCTCAAACGGGCCAAGCAATTGCTCGATAAAAAACAGCAGGATCGTGTGTCACTAAAAGAGATGGATGCCCAAGACCTTGATTTTCCAGACAACCATTTTGACGAAGCGGTTGCTACCTTCGTATTCTGTTCTGTTCCAGATCCGGTTCTTGGATTAAAAGAAGCCCTGCGCGTCACAAAGCCGGGCGGCAAACTTCACCTGCTGGAACACATGCGCGCTGATCAATCTTCGTTAGCATCTATAATGGATAAGCTGGATCCTCCTATCCATTACCTAATTGGCGTACATATTGCTCGTAGAACGGTTTCAAACGTTAAAAAGGTCGGGTGGGACATTGACACCGTCCGTGACTTAACATCCGCTGGAATTGTCAAAAAGATTGAAGCCACAAAGCCCGATTAACTGTTCAAATCTTCAGACAGCGGCAATTCACCCTAAAATGTACTTCCCTTTCCCGGACCATTGCTATATGTCAGAATTTTTCCATCGTTAGCTCTGCAATCGCTTTCACCAATGGCAATCCCAGTCCGTTGCCTGGTCTTTATTGGACATCTGTCTGATTAGCACAATAAAGGAAGGGATCTAAAATATTCAACTCCATATCTTCTTATGCTACACAATTGAGAAGAGGCTCAATTCATTTAATGCATGGTGACTGACGTCTTCTAAAGCAAGTAACCGAAATCCGAGAACATTGAGAGTAATAGTTGATGTAGGTGGGATTGAGTTTTTCAGTACGGATATATCCAGACAAATATAAAACCGCCCAATTTAAGCTTAGGCGGTGTTATCTGGTCGATTATTTTACCAACTTCAAATTTCGGACGTTCTATTTAGGGTGATTTATTTTCAAACTGTGCAAGTAACGCCGGTATTACAACCATGTTCAGTAAGGTTGAACTCAGTAATCCGCCGAGAATGACCTGTGCCATTGGTGACTGTATCTCGTTTCCCGGTTCTCCGGCGGCAAGTGCCAGCGGGATGAGGGCGAGTCCGGCTGTGAGGGCCGTCATCAGAATAGGATTCAGCCGCTCCATAGCTCCCTGTCGGATGGCCTGGATAAATTCCTTTCCTTCTTTCCTGAGCTGCTGATAGTGCGATACCATCAAAATACCGTTACGGGTGGCGATACCAAACAGCGTGATGAAGCCAACTAAAGAGGCAATGGAGATTATACCGCTGGTAAACAGCACGGTGTAAATGCCACCAATCAGGGCAAACGGAAGATTCACCATGACAAGCAAAGCTGTTTTCAGTGATCCAAACTCCAGGTATAAAAGCAGATAAATAGCTGCTATGGCCACAATACTCAGCAGTGAGATGGTCCGCGTTGCCTGGGCTTCGCTTTCAAACTGACCGCCATATTCCACAAAGTATCCCTGTGGGAAACTGACGTTTTGAGACACATTCTCTCGAATGTTATCGACGGTTCCCCTCAGATCTCTTCCCGCTACGTTGGCACTTACAACAATCTTACGCTGTACGTTTTCCCGGCTGATCGTATTGGGTCCGCTTCGTGATTGAACCGAGGCAAGTTCTGCAAGTGGTACAATTGTTCCATCGTCCAGGTTGAACGTGGCGTTTTGTACCGACTCAATACTGCCGCGATGGTCTTCATCAAAACGAACGAGCAGATCAAACATCTTGTCGCCCTCCAGAATTTGAGAAACTACCTCACCGGCAAATGCAACATCCACCATCTCAGCAAGCTGCTGCATGGTAATTCCATAACGGGCCAGCGTCCTGCGGTCGGGACGGATTTGAATCTGCGGCACATTTTGCTGTTGTTCTACCGAGAGATCCACCACACCGTTTACCGTTTCCATTTGTCCGCGGACTTCCTCAGCTAAAGCCCGAAGCCTGAACAGGTCGGTTCCAAAAATCTTCACCGCGATATTGGCACGGGTTCCTGAAAGCATATGATCAATCCGGTGACCAATTGGCTGGCCTATGGTAATGTTGGTACCGGGCACGATGCTTAGGTCTTCTCTTATCTCGGCCAGCACACCTTCTTTGGTCCGTCCCTCAGGTATACTCAGCTTAGCGTCAATTTCAGAAGCATTAACACCCTGGGCATGCTCATCGAGTTCTGCCCGACCGGTGCGGCGTGATGTCGACTCTATTGCCGGATGATCGAGCAGGATCTCTTCAATCCTTTTCCCGATTGCGTTTGATTCTGTAAGCGATGTGCCCGGAATAGTCACTGCACTTATCACCAAGGTACCTTCATTGAATTCCGGAAGAAATGATCGCCCCAGAAAAGGTAATATGACCAGTGTCCCGAGAAAAAGCACAAGCGTGGTGATAAGAACGGTTTTCTTAAATCGAAGCACCACGTTTAAAACATGATCGTAACCGGATTTAAGCTTCTTGGTAAACCAGCTCTCCTCCAATTTGCCTTTCGACGCCTGCCCTGGAAGCAGGTAATAACAGAGTGCCGGTGTGACCGTCATGGCAATGACCAGGGATGCTCCAATTGAAATGATATAGGCGAGTCCCAGGGGCTGCAGCATGCGCCCTTCAATACCACTCAAAAAGAAGAGCGGGATAAATACGATCATGATGATGAGCGTGGCATTGATAATGGACGACCGAATTTCCTTCGAGCCTTCAAACACGACATCTATGGCTTCTTTCTGCTCTGATGCAGGCAGTTTTGAATTTTCCCTAAGCCGCTTGAACACGTTTTCAACATCAATAATAGCATCATCCACAATCACCCCGATGGCAATGGCCATACCCCCAAGCGTCATCGTATTTATCGTGATATCAAAGAATTCAAGGACAAAGATTGAGAAGATTAATGCGAGCGGAATCGCGGTCAGAGAGATCAGGGTCGTGCGAAAGTTGCCCAGGAACAAAAACAGAATAATGACAACCAGGATAGCGCCATCGCGCAGCGCTTCAATTACATTCTCTATCGCCAGGTCAATAAAATCCGCCTGTCGGAACAGATGCGTGTTGATTTCAAACCCAGCCGGCAGACTGGATTCAATCTGAGCCAACGTTTCATCCACGCGGGAGGTGAGCTCAAGCGTATTGGCACCGGGCTGTTTTTGGATGGAGATTATGACGGCCGGTTCTGCATCCACAGACGCATCTCCAATCTTTTGAGCCGCCGCAATTTCTATGCTCGCCACATCACCTAAGGTGATTGGAATGTTATTGCGCTGGGTGATGACGGACTCTTCTAAATCTTCAACGGAATAAGCCCGTCCAATCCCACGAATAGTGTATTCCTGGCTATACTCCCTGAAAAAACCACCTGAGAAGTTCTCATTGGCCTGTTCCGTCGCCTGAAGCACCTGGTGTAGTGTGATATTGTACTGCTTGAGCTTGTCGGGACTGACGCGCACCTGGTACTGTTTCTGTCCGCCCCCAATGGGAATAACCTGTGCAACGCCGGGAATGGCCAGAAGTCGTCTTCTGATTTCCCAGTCGGCCGCCGATCTTACATCCAGTTCTGAATGAGAATCGCTATTTACACTCACAAGCATGATTTCACCCATAATCGACGAGATGGGCGCCATGATGGGTGGCGGCACCTCTTCCGGCAGACTTGTTGCCACCAGTTGCAATTTCTCGTTTACAATTTGGCGGGCCCTGAAAATATCGGTGTCCCATTCAAACTCAACCCAAACGATGGATATCCCCTTGGCCGTGGATGACCGAACCCGTCGAACACCGGTCGCCCCATTGACGGATGTCTCAACAGGTATCGTAACCAGCCGCTCTACTTCTTCCGGGGCCAGGCCGTGTGCTTCCGTCATGACGGTCACCGTGGGGGCGGTCAAGTCCGGAAATACATCTACCGGCATCCGGTCTACGATATAAATTCCGGCCGCCAGTATAACCACCGAACTGACCAATACGATCAGCCGGTACTTTAATGATCCTCTGATAATTGCATCTAACATCGTGTCATTCCTGGTCTTATAATTAATGGGAGTGTCCGTGAGAAGGTGCTTCAGAAGACAGTGACGCCAGTTTTACCTGGTATGCATTGGTTGTGACGATATGCTCGTCCTCATCGAGACCAGATGTGACTTCTACCCATCCACGGTTCCTGATGCCGGTCGTTATGGCACGCTTTTCAAAGGATTCACCTGCTACATGCACATACACGACGTAATTTCCTTCTTCTTCAATCAAAGCTGATTCAGGGATAGCAATCACGTTTTCTTTCTGTTCAGTATCAATCTCGGCTGTGACAAATAAACCGCTGTGCAACCCTTCCTGATTGTCGATTTCATAGACATATGACAGGGTTCTCGTTTGCGGATCTACCTGTTTGCCAGCACTTAGAAAGCGTCCGTTTACGTCATCCATCCCGTACATTCTATCACTCCCCTGCACATAAAAAACAGAGGCACCGGGATCCTGAATTGCCTGTCGCTCCGCAGCCGGAATGTGGACGCTCAGCCACATACTGCTCATATCTGCAATTTTCAGAAGCGGTTCACCGGCCTTAACCTGCATGCCCGGCTGAATGTATGATTCAAGTATTGTTCCTGAAATCGGGGCTTTCATTTGAAAACGGTAGGATGATTCAGAATCACCCATGGCATCGACTGTTGCTGTATCGATTTGCGCTATTTCATTAATAGTCTGAAACCGGGTCAGAGCCTGTCGAAATTCAATTCGGGCTTTCTCAAGTTCTATTTCCGGTATCGCTTCTTTTTCAAAAAGCCGCTGAGACCGTTCAAGGTTCTTCCTGGCTAACGAAAGCTGTGATTGAGCGTTGATAAACTGCTGGGCATAGTTTTCACCATCACTTGACTGAATGGATGGATTCAGCTGAATCAAAGACATTCCACGACGAACATCCTGTCCCTCCACCGGAAGACTTCGATTGGCACTGCTCAAGATGATCCCCGAAAACGGTGCAGAAACAACTACTTCCCTGCTTTGAACCGGCGTCAGTTCACCGTGGGCGTTTACCGTTTCTGAGAGCGTGTACCTGCTCACCTTCTGAGTTCCAAAAGGAATCGTCCACTGCTGTTCCTTTAGAAAAGAGATCAGGTTTGGATCTTCTTCTTCGTGGCCATGAGGCACCTCATCCGCAGACCTATAAACAGGGATACCCTCTACCTGCAGCGTATCTTCCACCATTCCCCGGATGATCATTGTGAGGTCGTACCGTCCCGCACGTTCAAAAATCACATCGGGTCCGTAAATTCCGGGTATTTGAACTTCCGTTTCTGTAAGTGATCCTTCAACACCGCGAGCGGAGCTAAAAACAAACTCCACTTCTGAATCTGATATAGGGCTGAAATCAGACAGACGGGTCAAATGAACAGCAAAGGTTGCCTCCCGGCCAACAATCAGCTCCGGATACTCCATGAACAGTTCGGTTTTATCTGTCCATTTAGTGATGACTCCTGCCCCTTCTAACTGAGACTCAGCATCATCGTGCTGATGAGCAGATTCACCGTCATGCGCGTGACCTTGATCCTGCTCCGTTTGTTGTGCCGTCTCTTCATGACTGTGATCACCATCATCACCATGACTGTGGCCATCAGGATCGGATCCACCGCCACACCCAGCCAGGAACAGGGATGTGCCAAGAAAGATAAATGTTATAAGCTGTTTCATTGCTTCAGAATTATTTAAAAGTGATTTTTACTATAGAGTGCTTGAGGCTGACCAAAAAGTGCGTCATCCCGCACTCGATTCGGGATCTCCATCCGTTGATATTGGCAGGAGATACCGGATCGGGGTCCGGTATGACTAAATGGATAACGTAATAGCACTATTAAAGTCATCGGATGAGTTTTTCGAAAAATCGAGTAATGACGGATCAATCTAGTATTCAAGGATGACTCATCCGATGACTCCCATTCGACAACTTACCGTTGACACGACACTAGTGGTCGTGATCATCATCCCCGTGAGAATGTGTCGAATCTTCATCATGGCTGTGCTCTTCTTCGTGGGTGTGATCGCCATCATCATCATGTGAATGTTCGGAGTCGGCATCCAGAGAATCGGCAGCACCACCGATTCGAATTGCATCACTATCACCGGATGTTGATTGCTGTGCGGGTGCCTCATGGGTGTGGTCGCCATCTTCTCCGTGGCTATGATCGTCCTGTTCAGATCCGCAACCGGCGATGAGAAATGACATGCTTATAAAAAGTGCTATAATTGATTTTTTCATTGGTCTGAGTTGTTTTGAGTTGAAAATATTTTTCCTGACGTAGCGGTATCGAGTGTGAAAAGAGCCTGGTGGTAATCAGCGTTGATGCGATACTGAAAACTTCGTCCATCAACATAGGCTTTGGTGGCATCCAGAAGTTCTACCAGGGTAAACCGGCCCTCCTGGTATGCGGCTCGTGACGTTTCCAACATATCCGGACTGAGCGGATCGCGCTGCATTTCCTGCCACTGCTCGTACAAATTCTGAACCCTCAGGTGGGCGATATCTACCTGGTTCCGAACTGTTTTTCTTTTAAGCTGAAGGGATGTTTCAACACTCCGATGTTCAGCCTCAGCCACAGCCACATTACCGCTATTCCTGTTGAAGATCGGAAGCTGTATGCCACCGCCAATCACAAAGCCTTCTGAGCCATCTGACTGATTTTTGTATCCAACATTTAGTTTCAGGTCCGGCAGGCGGTCCCGTTTTTCCACTTTAAACCTGAGTCCGAGTGCTTCAGCCTGCAACTGCATGGCCCGAAGGTCATACCGGTGCTCAAGGGCATACTGTCGTAGCATGCCGGGATCTTCCATAATAGGTTCGACGGGAAAATCTGGGTCAGCCTGAAATTCAATACCGGCATCATCTGATGAGGTTATCATGGAGGCAAGCTCCCTTCCAGCCTGCATCTTCTCCAGCTCCACCTCATTTCGCAAGCGCAGATAACGGTTTTTTTCAATGCTAAAACGCTGCACCTGGAGTCCTGATTCGGTGCCTTCTGAACGGCGGTCTCTGGCTGATTCCAGTACTTGGTTGATAACAACCAGTGCCTGGTCATAGACCTCGAGTTTATGCTGCAGGAACCAGTACTCGGTATAGAGGGATTTCACTTTTTGAATCAGTAGCGACCGATCATATTGATAGCTTAACCCTGCCGCTTCACTACTTTTGCCAGCGCTTTTATTTCTGAGAAACGGCTGGCCCAGCAGTTCGATTTGCTGCGAAATCTGGTAGGTTTTTTCCTCATAGTCGAGAGTACCGGCGTTGAGTTGTTCGCTGAAAATACTGATCTCAGGATTCATGTACGATTTGTACTGCTGAGCTGCTCCCTGTTTTCGGAGTTCTTCAAACTTAGCCAATTTCTGCTGGAGGCTGTTTTGTTCAAACTGCTCAACAACGTCCTCTAACGAAAGAGTTTGATTTTGGGAGTGACCTTGCAACGGTATCCAAAGAACTACCAGGTACAGTATCCACCACTTGGATGAAGTCATATGTAGGATGTATTAATAGTTATAAAGAACAAGTGAGATAGCTGAAAAGGATGGGCTATCTATCAGCGGGACAAAGTTATCCCAGGGGAGGGCCGCGAAGGGAGTTAGAAGAGACATGCCAGGACTTATATAAATCATCCGGCGGGGGTAAATCTAAGAAAAGTGGAATCGGGGTTTCTGAAATAGAAAGGCTGCTTAAACCTCCGGCAGCAGAAATAACGTCGCTGTAATCGAAAGACGTAATTGTGGTTTTTTGACTCATCGTGCCTACCAAATCAACCGATGCCGTTGGATGATGATGAGTGCCTATATCGTCAAAATTGCTGGTGTGATTATGGCCCTGAGAGTGATCACCAGAATGAGAATGCACGAATACATGGACATCACTATGGTCAGAAATATGATCAAAAACAGTGTGAATATGGGTGCCATTCCCAAACAGCACGCAAAGCATACTGGCTAAAATGAGTAGCTTGGCGGTAAGTTTAAATAATATGTTTTTTAGTTTTATGATCACTTCAAGAAAATACGTTTTGATTAAACCAGTACCAAAAAGTTAATAATGGATAATTTTTTTACGAATAGTTCGACACAGAATTTGAAGTGTAGATGTGTTATTTGATGACGGGGCTTAAGAACCGCGTCGTTTTTCAAGATGCATCGATCTCTTTGCCGAAAAGTTTCCTGCTTTTTTCTTAAATTTTTACTCGAAATCCTGTAGTTCTCTCAGAAAAACATTTCAAGCATATCTTGTCGGAATCATGTATAATCGATGAAGACTCGCGCGTCAAAAGCCCATTTAATTAATGACTTATGCACGGCTGCAGACTGCATTAAGCGTCACCAATAATGGAAGGAGGGATTACGCCACTGCAGAATAGTCTTGGCTGGCCTGTTACTCATTTTTAGCACTCTGATGAAAAGAGGTCACAGGTTGTTATTCTCCTTTTTTTATTCACTCCTCAATGCTAACTAACTATCTAAAAACTCGCACATGATGAAATCTCGAAAAAACTTTATTAAAGGATTAGCCGGAGCCCTCACGTTTGGCTGGTTATTTAGAGGCAGTGACACAACACAGGCCAACGATCTCAATAATGAATCTTCAGTGCTTAATAGTGATTCTAATAGCAACAGGATGTTCACAGAACCACTGCTGGGATCTGTTATGCTATTTGCCGGTAATTTTGCACCCCGTGGATGGGCATTTTGCAACGGTCAGCTGCTGTCGATATCTCAAAACCAGGCTCTGTTTTCACTATTAGGCACTCAATATGGTGGTGATGGGCGCATAACGTTTGGGCTTCCTGACCTTAGGGGGCGAGCACCTGTTGGAGCCGGACAAGGACCAGGATTAAGTAACTATCCGATAGGTAGTAAGGTCGGGAGTGAAACAACAACTCTAACTGTAAATAATTTACCGTCTCACACCCACAGCATCGTTTACTCATCGTCGCCAGGCACAAGCAGTTCACCCGTCGGTAATGTGCCGGCTGTAAACAGGGATGGAATTTTACATTATGGATCACTCGCTGATGCTGATATGAGCAGTTCCGGCGTCACAGATACCGGTGGTGATCAGTCGGTAAATAATATGCAGCCTGTTTTGGCTATGCATTACTGTATCGCGCTTCAGGGGGTTTATCCTTCCAGAAGCTAAAAATAAATTTCTTCCGCAATACCCTCATTCAGGTGACGAATTTGCAATTCCTGAGTTTTGAACGGTGTCACGGCGGAATAACCACAATTCATAACCGATTCGTTATGGCAAAAAGGTCTCTGCTAATCAGTTTATTCCTCCTATGTTTCGCATACGTTGATGTACGGGCACAATTTGAGATTCAGTTGTGGACCAGCAATGGTGATAACAAAATACAGCAGCTGGTTGAAGGCACTGCGTCGGGTTTGATTACGGACGGAACTATAACTCCATGGGGATTAGCTGTAGATCAGGCAGCCGGGAAGCTATATTGGAGCAGTGTCTTCGAAGGCACCATCAGCCGGGCAGATTTGGATGGGGGAAATATCGAAACGATCCTCTCCGGCCTGGACCTCCCGAGGGGTATTGCCCTGGATGAAATAACTAACACGCTGTTTTGGGCTGAAGGCGGAAGCTCGAGTCCCGGGATTAAAAGTGTAAACCTTGGTGAATCCCCGCTTGTAGTAACGGACATTAATACCTCTGATGTTGTCTCTCCTTACCATATGGCTGTGGATACAGAGCGCCAATATGTGTACTGGGTTGATAATGCATCAAACGTAAAACAGATCAACAGGATTAAATATGATGGGTCCGGTTTAGAGACGATTATCACCGATGTGTATGTAAAACAGGTGGCTGGTATTACACTGAATGCATCTGGCAGTACGCTCTACTGGAGCGATTTTGAGGATGATCTGATTTACAGTGCCAATGCGTCTTCCGAAGATCAAAACGTGCAAATAGTGCATGAGATTTCAGATGCCGCTACACCGTGGGCTATGGATGTTGATGCAGAGTCGGAATCTCTCTACTGGACCGACTATCTGAACAGCGCGATTTATCGAATCAACCTAAGCACGTCTGTTCAAACTGAACTTGCGAGTGGAATTTCTACCCCCTCAGGCTTTGTTTCATACTCAGATCAGGCGATTACGCCCGGTAGTGAAGAAAACTTTATAACCACCTGGATTTCAAATAATGTTGGGCAGTCTGAGGACGATGAAATCGTAATTCCAACAGATCCAGGTAGCAACTATTATTACGAAGTGTTTTGGGAAGATGTGAATGACTCCACCAGAAAGGACACTATTCATAACGTTAAAGGAAATCTTACTATCGACTTTGACGAACCCGGTACATACAAGGTTGAAATTGCGGGAAACTTTCCACGGATACTATTTTTTGATCCCAACGCTTCCATAGAAAATCAATCAATCGATCCGTTAAAGATTATAAGTGTTGACCAATGGGGCAACATACAATGGACGTCTATGAACCACGCCTTTCATGGTACATCAAATCTCAGGCTATCGGCTTCAGATGCACCGGAACTCTCAGGTGTAGAAGATATGAGCTTTATGTTTTTTGGTGCCAGCTCTCTTGAACAAATAGGTGATGGTGCCCTGAATAATTGGGATGTAAGTACAATCAGGAATTTTGATGAGATGTTTAGTGGCGCAACTGAATTTAACGACGATATAAGTGATTGGGAAACCGGCAATGCAGTTCAGATGAACGGCATGTTTAAAAATAATCAGTTTTTTAATAGCGACCTGAGCGGGTGGAACGTGTCAAAAGTCGAACGTTTCGATGAAATATTCTTGAATGCCAAGGCATTTAACAGCGATATCTCAGGTTGGCAAACAGGAAGTGCAACATTGATGGAGGCAATGTTCCAAAATGCTGAATCATTTGATCAAGATTTAGGGGCATGGGACGTTGGCAAGGTTACCAAAATGGAAAATATGCTCAATAATTCCGGCTTGTCAGTGGGAAATTACGATAAGACTCTCATTGGATGGAATAATCAGTCCGTACAATCTGATGTCAATCTTTATGCAAACGGGCTTCAGTATTGCAGGGGAGAAGGAGCAGAAGCCCGCCAAAGCCTGATAGATAATTATATGTGGAGTATTGTTGATGCCGGCCTTGCAGACAGTTGTATACCCACAGATGTGGAACGTGTCAACGATTTGCCGACAGACTTCAGCCTCAATCAAAACTATCCGAATCCGTTCAACCCTACCACTCAAATAAACTTTGATCTGCCAGAAGCGGGCGAGGTAAAGGTTGTGATTTTTGATCTGACCGGCCGGGCCGTTCGAACATTGGTTAACAGAAATTTGTCAGCCGGCAGCCACCAGGTAATGTTTGATGCGAGTCAGCTTTCAAGTGGGGTCTACCTGTATCGGCTATTAGCTCCAGGTTTTACATCTACACGCAAGATGATGCTGGTGAAATAGCTGTGTTTAGGTTGACATGGGGATGTATAGAGGGAATTCCTTCGGGGCGAGAGGGGGAAAGTTTAAACGAAACGGCAACGCCGGACGAGTTTAACGATGGGTGTGTTCAGCCGTCTTGGACTGGTTAGAATCTGACTCTCTGCCGTGCTACACCGAACAGACCTCTGATGGATGCGGCTTCCAATCCGGAAGTACCATGCGTTTTGCGGGTGAAGGAAAGTGTGCGGTGTTCCGGGTAAATTTAATTTTCAAAAGCACCTCTTCAGCTCGTGATGCATCCACGGTTTATATCATTTGAGAGATAATGGCATCAAAGTCCCTTCTTCCCCAATCATCATGGCGATGCCCAAAAAAAGAACGTTTATTTACTTCGTTATCGTGACATTGAAATTTCAGATGATAATTCCGGGTTAAGAGTGTACCTTTCAGGCAGTGTTACTTAACCCATTAAATAGATTAAAAAATATAATGCGTTTCGAAACTAAAGCGATTCACACCGGTCTTGATATTGGAAATCCGTCCAGCTCTATTGTTCCGCCCATCTCACCCAGCACCATTTTTGAAATTGATAAACAGGGCAGGAAGTCGGGTGATCTGCATTATACCCGTCTTGACAATCCGAATCGCAGCCAGTTTGAAACACTGATTGCTTCGCTTGAAGGCGGTGAAGTAGCGGCTGCTTTTTCGTCTGGCATCGCCGCAGCCACTGCCATTTTACAGTCACTTGAGCCTGGTGATCACCTATTAATTCCCGATGATGTGTATGCCGGCAATCGAAAAATGGTGAACAGCATCATGATTCGCTGGGGGCTTGATGTTGACTTTATCAAGATGACGGATCCCGAAGAGGTTAAGAAGCATATCAAACCGGAGACCAAAATAATTTGGGTGGAAACGCCATCGAATCCGCTGATGCAAGTTACAGATATCAGGACAACTGCTACCATCGCTGAAAAAAATGACATCCGGCTTGTAGTAGATAATACCTGGCCAACACCCGTGAACCAGCGCCCGCTTGAGCATGGTGCTGATTTGGTTCTGCATTCCACGTCTAAATACTTCGGCGGTCACAGCGATCTGTTGGGTGGAGCTGTAGTAAGTAAAGAGTCAGATTCATTTTTTGAGCAGATTCGTCTGACCCAGCAAATGGGTGGAGCTGTTCCATCACCCCAGGATTGCTGGATGCTGAGCCGCAGTACCCGAACGCTTGCCTACCGGATGAAAGGTCACAACGAGCATGCGCTTGAAGTAGCCCGGTTTCTGGAAGGTCATCCAAAAGTTGATAAGGTGTATTATCCCGGACTGGAGTCTCATCCACAGCACGACATTGCAAAAGGGCAGATGCACGGATTTGGCGGAATGATTAGCTTCTTCTTGAATGGTACACTTGAGGAGTCGATTGCCGTGGTGGGCCGGTCACATCTCATAAAACGAGCCACGAGCCTTGGCGGCGTAGAGAGCACATGGGAGCACCGTGGCAGCAGTGAGGGCCAGGGTTCTGTATCACCTGACAATCTCATTCGCATGAGTGTAGGGCTGGAACACCCTGAAGACTTGAAAGAAGATCTGGAACGGGCGCTGGGATAACCCTCGTCTGCATGCTGTTTCTGCAGGCTCACGAGTGGATGTGTCCCGAACCCAGTTCAGAAGATCTCATCAACAAACTAAAAGCACTTAACCTACCCGACAGACGAAAAAGACAATCGTCAGCCGGGTCTATCCTCGTCTGCAGGCTGGCGAGTGAATGTGCCCGAACCCAGTTCAGAAGATCTCATCAACAAACTAAAAGCCCATAACCTACCCGACAGACGGCAAAGACAGCCGTCAGCCGGGTCTCATCTTCGTCTGCATGCTGCATTCGCAGGCTCACGAGTGAATGTACCCCGAACCCAGTTCAGAAGATCTCATCAATAAACTAAAAGCCCTTAACCTACCCGACAGACGGCAAAGACAGCCGTCAGCCGGGTCTCATCCTCGTCTGCATGCTGCATTCGCAGGCTGACGAGTGAATGTACCTCGAACCCAGTTCAGAAGATCTCATCAACAAACTAAAAGCCCTTAACCTACCCGACAGACGGCAACAGCAGCCGTCAGCCGGGCTTCGTCAGCCAGAGTTGTTATGACTTTTCAAGATCATCGATTCTGGACTCAATAGTATCCAGCCGATTTTCAATTTTACTGAGCAGATGGAGGATGATAATGTGGGTCTTCTTAGCATCTATCCCCACTACACTCTCCTCGCTGCTTATTGCCTGTTCGATCTGCTTATAGTCTGTGTCAGAAATGTTAAAAGAGTCCATTTTATCCAATTTAAACTGTTACAGGTGTTGTTAAGGCTTAAGTGGACGCGGTCGCCTTCGTTAAATGCGGATATTTGTCAGCTTCCCGGATAATCTGCTATTCCGTTTCAAACCCTTCATCGGCAAGTTCTTTAAATCCACCCACGTTATAGACGTTTTCAAAACCGTTCTTTTTCATGAGGCGTGCCGCCTGGCCGCTACGGTTTCCGGTGCGGCAGTAGAGGTAATACGTTTTGTCCTTGTTTAAAGAATCCAGTTTGCTTTCGAACTCTCCGTCCATAAGGTTGTATTGGTGATCTGCGATTGCAAGGTGTCCGTTTTGATACTCCCCATCGGTACGTACGTCAATAACGATACCAGGATCGTCTTGTACTTTTTCTTTGAATTCGGATGGGCTGATGTTAATCGATTGTTCCATTTTTTGGTTTGAGTTTGATAGAAAGTTATAGACTAAAAATGCTGTTATCAAAAGTACTATAAGAGTTATGATCATCGATTGCATAAGTGAAAAAGTTTTCTGAAGATACATGTTAATGATTTGAAACTGGAGCTTCTATCGAATCCATTCGCACCGCAATATATAAACCGGATATAAGAGTTATCATCCCGGTTGCAGTTATTGCAAGTGAGAGATCATAGAAGTCGGCTATCAAACCTGTTAGAACGGCTCCAACAGCATACCCGAGATCTCTCCAAAGCCTGAAAGCACCGATGCTTTCGGCACGGTCCTGCGGATGAACCAGGTCTGCCACCGTGGCGATAAATGTAGGGTAAACCATTGCCGTTCCTATTCCTAAAATTGCGGCCGTAACCAAAAACGCATAAAAATGACTTAAAAATGGAAATATCAAAAGGCTTGCGGCTTGTGTAAACATTCCGGCCACAAGCATATGTTTACGCCCGGTATAGTCCGATAACTTTCCGGTAGTTACCTGGAACAGGCCCCAAAATGCTGGATAAATAGCGGTAATCATGCCAATCTGGGCAAGATTAAGGCCGGCTGTTGATAAATACAGCGGAAAAGCTCCCCATGCCATACCATCTTTTAAATTGGTACTGAGACCGCTTTGGGTAACTGCAAACAAGTTGCGATTGCCCCAGGATGTTCTCCAGAACAGGTTTTCGCTGCTTTTCTTTGTGCCGGCACCTTTCGACTCAAGGTTTACCCATGGTTCAGTATCTTTAACTAGCACAATGGACATGGTGAGGCCAATGACCGCCAGACCTATTCCCAGGTAGAACGGATAGGGGCGCAGCCCAAATTCCGATGCCATCCAGCCGGTTAGAAACGCCAGAATACCTACTGCCAGATACCCGGCAAATTCATTGAGTCCCATGGCCAGTCCGCGGTCTTTTTTTCCGGCAATGTCGATCTTCATAATCACGTTGGCGGACCAGGCCAGGCCCTGATTAATGCCCAAGAGCACATTGGCAAAGATGATCCAGTTCCAGCTTCCGGCAATCATCAGGATGAAGGGTACGGGAAGGCCGAAAAGCCATCCGACGATCAACATATTTTTTCTCCCGTACTGCTGGGCAAAACGTCCGGCAAAGTAGTTGGCAAGCGCCTTTGTAATTCCAAAAACGACGATAAATGAGAAAATTGCCGATCGGGCAGCAATGCCAAACTCATCCTCAGCAATTTCAGGAAGGATTGTGCGCTCAAGACCAACCATACCCCCCACAAATGCATTAATAAGCACAAGGATGGAGAACTGTTTCCAGTTCTCAATCAGACCAAGTTGATGGTAGCTGCTGTAGGAGGGCATCTTCAAATATTAGTCTGGAGCGGGGAAAAACTGTGCTCAGATTCAGAGTCATCGATGTTGCGGTAGAATGCCACAGCATCGGCAACATCAAAAAAGAAGTTCTCTTCACCCATTGATTTCGTAATCCCGGATTTTTTCAACTTATCTCTAACGGGGCCAATGACTCCGGCAATATAGAATGCAATCCGGCGGGTGCGAAGGTCCTTAATCAGCTCGTTCAACGTGTGTACGCCCGTAGAGTCGATATTGGTAATGGCCGAGGCATCGAGAATAACCACTGACAGTTCCTCTCCTCGTTGATTGATTTTATCTTCAATTGACTCACGAAAATGTTCTACGTTTGCAAAATAGAGATTGGAATCAAAGCGAAAAATCAGGATTTCAGGATCCGTTTTTGCATCGGGATACCTGTCAACATTTCTGAAATTGTTTGTATTCCCAAGGCGGCCAATTTCTGTAGTATGAGGTTTTGTACTGCTATAAATTACCATAATGAGTGACATCAGCACACCTATACCAATCCCTTCTTCAATACCAAGAAACAGTGTGGCAATAAAGGTTATGCTCAGCATGGCAAGATCCTTTTTATCGGTTCTCCAAAGATGGGCCATCTCTTCGGCATCAAACAAGCCGGCAACCGCCACCATAATGATTGCAGCAAGCACTGCGTTTGGCAGGTAATAGAAAAGCGGGGTTAAAAAGAGCACCGTTATTCCAATTAAAATGGCGGTAATGATAGCAGCAAGCGTCGTTTTTGCCCCTGACTGATCGTTAACAGCCGTTCGCGAAAATCCGCCGGTGGTCGGAAACGACTGGAATAAAGCTCCTCCGAGGTTAGCACCGCCGAGTGCTATGAGCTCCTGATTTGCGTTTACTTTATATCCGTGTTTATTGGCAATTGCTTTAGCTACAGCTATTGATTCCATGTAGCTCACAAGTGAAATGACCAAAATAATCGGCAGCAGCGAGCTGTAGTCACTCCAGGAAAGACCGGGTATTTGCATGGAGGGTAAACCCCGCGGAACCTCTCCTACGATAGAAACCCCCTGGCCGTTCAGTCCAAGCAGAGCAGTTACTACGGTTCCCGCTACTACAACAACAAGAGCTGAGGGAAACGTCCGTTTCCATTTTTTGAGCAAAATAATAGAGGCAACCGATCCTACTCCGATTATTGTAGTAATGGGATCAATATTCCCAACATTTTGAATAGCACCGTATATGATATCATGAACCTGTTTGGATCGTGCGAGATCAAGTCCGAATAGACCGGATATTTGGCTTGCACCAATGATGAGTGCAGCGGCTGATGTAAATCCGCTGAGCACAGGGTGAGACAGGAAATTGACCAGGAACCCCATCCGGAATACACCCATCAGAAACTGGACCGTTCCCACGCCCAGTGCGGTCATGATGGCGAGGTGAATAAACCGGTCGCTTCCGACCTCAGCAAGTTCTCCCACACCCGCAACAATCAGCAGCGAGACCATCGCAACCGGGCCAACTGCAAGCTGACGTGATGTGCCAAGCAGTGCGTAAATGAGCAGCGGCACAATGGAAGCATAGAGCCCATATACCGGTGGCATACCCGCAAGAACAGCATAGGCCATGCCTTGTGGTATCAGCATGATGGCCACGGTAACACCGGCGCTGATATCACCTTTGAAGTCCTTTTGTTGGTAGTCACGCAGTGTGGCTAACAGCGGTATGAACTTATAGATAGTTGATTTGTTGGTTTTCACAATAATTTATTTTGGCTTCTGGACTGGGCCTTTGCTAATGATAATCGATTACGCCATTATCACTACGCTTTCCCCTTCGAGAATGGGGTTTCGAAAAAGGCTTTTGGCCTTAAATTCTCAACTCAATTTACAATGATGGAAAAATCCCCCCTCAGCAGAGAGGGGTAGCCTGGTGTGTCCACCCAAATGTAGAAACCCAACACATTCAATCTTGACAGGTGTGAACACCCTTCTTTATCTTTCCGCAGGCGAAAGACTATCATTACTTGATATTTATGCCAGTGCCTTTCGTTTATAATTGGCAAACTCATCGTCGATCAGCACTACATCGAAGCCTTCCCGCTTGAGCAATGCTGAGGCAACAGCTGACCGCCCGCCGGACTGGCAGTGCACATAATATTTTGTCTCTTTATCGAGTTCATCCTTACGCGGAAGCAGTCGTGTGTGAGCAATATTTGATGCGCCTTCCACATGGCCTTCCTCGTATTCAGAAGCTTTTCGTACATCAAGTACGTTTCCGTCAGATCGATTCTCTAATGTTTCAAACGTGCCTGAATCAAGCGAAGCCATTTCACCACCTTTCTCTTTGTAGATTTGAAGGTCTTTCAAGGTGATGTAGCCGGTTACCTTATCCAGACCAATTCGGAAGAGATCGCGCACGGCCTCATTAAGCCTGTGTTCGTCTACGACCAGAATAATCTCCTCATCTTCCGTGATGTAGGATCCCGCAACTGTATTGAATTGCTTGTTCAGAGGTGAAAGAAGCGAACCGGGCAAGTGCTCGGCTGAAAATTCGTTTCGCTCGCGTGTATCCAGAATCACAGTATTGCTTTGCGATAATGCACTCTCTACCTGTTTAAGGGTGAGGCGTTCAGGGTTCGGCAGCCCATCGGTCAGGGCAGGGCCCATCTTATTATCGCGCTTCATGCGGGCAAAATAGAGTGGCGGCTCTGGCTGTCCTTCGAGAATAAATTTTACAAAATTATCTTCTGAGGAAGCTGACTTAAGTGAATTGTTGTACCTAAGTTCGTACCCTACAGTTGATTCAGGAATGGCACCCAGTGCTTTTCCACAGGCGCTTCCTGCACCGTGTCCCGGCCAGATCTGCATGTATTCCGGCATTTTTTTGAACTCCTCCACAGACCCAAATAGCGTTCGAGCAGAGGGCTCCATAACGTTCTCCTGGCCCGCTGCAGATTCCAGGAGGTCGGGTCGGCCCACATCACCCACAAACACAAAATCTCCGGTGGCTATACCCATCGGTTCGTCTGCAGCTGCGCCATCGGTAATAAAGTAGCTCAGGTGCTCTGGAGTGTGGCCGGGCGTGTGCCATGCTTTTATAGTGATATTGCCGATGTAGAATTCATCGCCATCATTCATCAATTCAAAGTCGTAGTTACTCCCTCTCAGCCATTCGTATTTCCAGTCTTTATCGCCCTCATCAGATGCATAAACTTTCACACCTCTGTCGGCAAACTCTCGCAGCCCGGAGATGTAATCGGCGTGAATATGAGTATCTGCGGCGGCTACAATGGTAAGGTTCTGTTTTGCAGCGTGGTCAATATACTGATCAATATCCCGCATTGGGTCGATCACAATCGCGGTTCCATTTGCCTGGCAGCCGACCATGTAGGCATACTGTGCCAGTTTTTCGTCAAAGAATTGTTTGAAATACATAAGATTTCTCCTATTTGTTGTTCTGTTGTTTTAAAGTCTTAGTTAATATCTCGTCAGTCATCCCCAATTGCCCAATGTCAGCTGGCAGAGTGACACTCCCTGGTGTTTCGCTCAGTGTTCAACAAGTTGGCCCTCTCAAGAGGCTGTGACAGAATTACCAATCAAATTAGTGAGTCAGTTAGTAATGCCACGAAGCCACAAAGACTCGAATTTGCACTAAATTCAATATAATCACATAAATACAATTCTTAATTCTTCGTGGCTGATATCATGACATTTTGATTACTGTTTATTAATTATTTTCTCACAGTCTCTCAATTGGGGATTTTTAAATTGAGTCTTTCACTCCGTTAATGTGGCAATTTGTCCCGCAAAACGCCATACGTATAAGTACCTGCAACTGCCGCCAGTATAGGCACAATCATAATGGTTAACCCTGTTCCAAGCAGCGCAAACATGGGGCCCGGACAAGCGCCGAGAAGAGCCCAGCCAAGGCCGAACATGCTGCCGCCGATAATGTATCGCTTTACCTGTGATGGATCCTTCGGCGGTATTGTAATGGGGTTGCCTTGCGAATCTTTCATGTTGAACCGTTTAATAATCTGCACCGAAATGATTCCCACGATCACAGCAAGGCCAATAATGCCGTACATGTGTATGGCGTCAAAGCGAAACATCTCCTGGATTCTGAACCAGGATACGACTTCTGATTTTACCAGCACAAAGCCAAATGCCGTGCCGATGAGTAAATATTTGATGTATTCTGAAAATTTCATGTGTAATTAACTGTTGAGAACCTTCCTGGAAGAGTTCGGATGAAATAACTTGAGTTCGGTTTTCGACGCTGACAGGACCTTCGGACGCTGTCAGGTCTGAGTTTCGCGGCAACTCTGCCAGTGTCCAGCGAAATACACGCTGGAGCTCTGACAGGTCGCTTACCCTAAAATGATCGGATATATAAAGAATGTCATAATCAGTCCGCCGATAAAGAATCCGATTACAGCAATTAGTGATGCAAGCTGTAAATCGGACAGGCCCGAGATGGCATGGCCTGAGGTGCACCCGCCTGCGTACCTCGCTCCAAATCCCACTAAAAAGCCACCAAGTACCAATACGGTCAGCCCAACTCCGGTTCCAAGCATTTCCCAGGCAAACAGATCATTTGGTACTAACCCGTTGAAGTCTTGGATTCCAAGCGCCTGAAGATCAGTAATGGTAGACTGTGCGAGTGCAATCGGTTCGGGATTTGCAAATATGTATCCGCCTAACAGCCCGCCCAAAATGGTGCCGACAAGGAACGTCAGATTCCATTTACCGGCTGACTTCCAGTCGTAGTTAAAGAATTCAACATTACCGAAATTGCATGCAGCGCAGGCATGGCGAAGGTTGGATGACACGCCAAACATTTTACCGCCAATAAGCAGCAAAATGGGTACAGTGAGTCCGATGACAGGACCGGCCAGGTACCATGGCCAGGGTTGATATAATATGTCGAACATGATTAAAGTTTGTTTTTAATTTATTCTGAAGAAAGTTAATTAATTTGTATGCACTTGTCAATACAAGTTAGTTCACTTCTTGAATAAGGGGCGTCCGGTTTGTCTATTTCCTGGGGCTCCGGCTGATGGTTATTTTATCACTGGTAATCCAAACTCTCCAAAACAAGCTGTAGGGATGGACTCTATCTGTTTCACCGTAATCATCTATGATGAGCCGATTCTGATTGACCCATGCAAATATTCCACCGTGCAGATTTTTAACATTTCTATAGCCCGCCTGCAGTAATTGCTCCCCGATTTTTTCGCTTCTGTATCCAACAGAGCAGTAAACCACAATCTGCTCGTCTTTAGGGATATGTTTTATCGCGGCAATGTTAAATTCATCGTATCCTGCGTGCACAGAGCCAGGAATTCGACTCACATTGTACTCTTCTGGTGCACGTGCATCCAGGATTGTAACCTCTTGCCGGATACTGCTCAATTCGTCTACTGTTATCAGCGGTACTGATTCCGATAGCAACACTTGTAGCAATGAATCAAAGGCTGTGCTTTCTGAACTATCTGACTTAGTGCATGATGTTGCCATGAGCAATAGTATTAAGGTTATGGGGAATAAATTTTCCAACTAATCGAATTATCTGATGGTTATTCAGCGGTTATAAACCAATAAAACTGTAAATGCGTACTTGGGAAAAAGCTTAAAATTGCACATGTATTAACAAGTATTGATGTTATGATTAATAAAATGTAAGTTAAAATAAAAAAGATTACTCTATGAAACTCAAAGATGGAATACCAAGGCACGTACAAATCAGCCAGTGGCTGCGTGACCAGATAGAGAGTGGTGGGTTTGCACCAGATGGTAAGTTGCCGTCTGAAAATGAGCTGGCCAATAAGTTTGATGTCAGTCGGGTAACGATCAGGCGAGCCCTTCAATCTCTTGAAAATGAAGAAATAATCTACCGTTGCCAGGGTTTAGGTTCATTTGTGAAAGACGACCGAACCCCGCACAGCCTCGTACGACTCACTGACTTTAACGAGGATATGGCTGAAGCCGGCCTGGAAGCTTCATCCAGGGTGCTTATGTTTGAGTCGGTTGACGCCCCCCAATGGTTAAGTGATATTTTGAATGTGGCGCAGGGCATCAAAGTCATTCGCATCGACCGATTGCGGCTGGGCAATGGCGAACCAATTGCGTTCGACAGTACCTGGCTGCCCATTTTGTACGGACAGCTTTTGGATAAAGACGGCCTGCAGGATACAACTATCTATAAGCAGCTTGAAGAAAACTACGAGATTCCTGTAGTCCGTGGATGCTACAGGATGTCGGCTGAACTGGCGGATCAAGACTTGGCGGGCCACCTCAATGTACCGGAGAATTCGGCTTTGTTTCTAATCGACAGAATTACATACACAATTGGTGAAAAGCCGGTCTACTACCAAAAGAGATACTACAGAAACGACAAGGTAAAGTATCAAATGACGCTTGAAAGGGAGCAGTCAAAAAGAGTTAATTCGCCTGAAATGCCACTGAAAGAATTTGCACCTGTATTTATATCCTGATGATGCTGGAAGATAAACCAACCTGGGTTAAGCTGATGGCCGTGTGCATAACCTGCCTGGTGTTTGTTTCTGCTATTGTAATCATTTTCAAATAATTGCACAAATATCAATTAAAAATCACTGACATGAAAAAAAATATGGGTACTATTGACCGACTGATTCGAATCTTTATAGCGCTCGTTATAGCTATACTTTATTTTACCGGTATTCTTTCCGGTACAGCAGCTACTATACTGGGTGTATTAGCAATTGTTTTTGTGCTGACAAGTTTTGTGGGCATTTGCCCGCTTTATATGCCTGTCGGGTTATCAACCAATAAAGAGTAACTGGGTTACACTGCCGCTTATGGCTAAAAAGCTCATTATTGTCGGCGGGGGACATGCATCACTTCCTGTTATAAAAATGGCGGAGAAATGGAAAAGGTATGATCTTGAGATCATTCTGATATCAGAGAATCCATACCTGATTTACTCCGGGGCGCTGCCACAATTTATGGGCGGCTTTTACGAGTGGAATCAAACCACGGTTAACCTCAAAAAACTTTGTGAAAGGTATAGCGTCAGATTTGTGGAGTCTTTCGTGGAATCGATAAGCAAAGATCAGTCAACAGTATGGACCACTGGCGGCGAAAGGTATGCATATGATTATCTCTTAATAAACATTGGTGCCAGTACTGCTGACTTTAAAGATCTTCAGAACGCGGTTCCGGTTAAGCCGATGGACGAACTCCTTTCTCTAAGAAAAAATCTTAAACGCGGTGAGATTGAAAAGCTGCTTATTGCAGGTGGCGGGGCGGCCGGCACTGAGCTGGCCCTCAACCTGTCACATCCCCGGTCGTTTACCAGTACGGATATAACGCTCCTGGAGAATAATGAAAGTTTGCTGTCATCATTTCCGGCGAAAATGTCAGACCGCGTTACCCAAATTTTACAACAAAGGTCCGTAAATGTTCAAACGAGTAAGAAATTCCAGCCGGCGATGTCGAAAGAGTATGATGCCGTACTAATTGCCGTAGGAAACCGTCCCGGATCATTGTCAATCACTCACGATTTTGAGACGGGAGCCGGTGAGCGGATTCTCACGGATGAGACGCTTCGGGTAAAAGGAGAGCAAACGGTTTTTGCCGCCGGTGATACGGCTGACGTAAATGGCCGGGATTACCAGGCAATCGGGGTGCATGCCGTGAAGCAGGGCGTTTTGCTTCGCCATAATATTGAGTCGCTTCTCACCGGCGGGAAACTAAAAAGATACAAGCCATACGCAGTCAACCCGCTGATATTATCTGATGGCCCGGACAACGCATTTTATGTGGTAAACAATTTTGCATGGGAAGGCAGATGGGCAGCAATCCTCAAGTATGTCCTGGATATGAACTGGCTGGAAAAGTATTCAAAAAAACCAGGGTACCGCCGGTCATATATAGAACTGTTGCGCGATGGAGTAAAGCGGTCCGGTTAGTATAATGTGTAACTGAAAAAGCAGAGTGTCCAACTCATTTTTTTGAATGGATTAGGGGCCTTTCTCAACTGCTTGGTAGCAGATATATTCAACTAATTGTTATGTTCGTTGAGAAAAGTTCGAATCTTTTTTTAAACTCTCACGTAATAACACCCGCTAATTCATCAACTAACTAATCATCACATCTTATGAAAAGACCAATTCAGTTCATGATGGGACTTATCTGCGCGTTACTACTGGTACCTGCAGTCGGTTTGTCCCAAAACCTTGACGCATTTGAAGAGAAGGTGACAGAGTTCACCCTCGATAACGGATTACATTTCATTATTGTGGAGCGAGAGGTAGCCCCCGTCGCCCACTTCTTCACCTATGTAGATGTTGGCGCTGCTAATGAGCCGGTCGGAGCCACCGGTATTGCGCATATATTTGAGCACATGGTGTTCAAGGGAAGCCATAATATCGGCACTACCAACTATGAGGAAGAAGTACAGTACATTAACCAGATGGATGATGCTTATACCGCATGGCTTAATGAGTACAATAAATTTGAATCAGATTCGACCCTGCTCGACAGCCTCTACGCTGATTTTGAGCAGCTCCAGGAGCAGGCCGGCGAGTATGTAGTGAATAATGAATTTACCCAGATTGTTGAGAAAGAGGGAGCGGTAGGCGTAAATGCCTTTACATCGGCCGATGGAACTGGCTATTTTTTCAGTCTTCCTCAGAATAAAGCAGAGCTTTGGTTTATGCTTGAAGCAGATCGTTTCAAAAACCCGGTAATGCGTGAATTCTACGTTGAAAAAGATGTGATTTATGAGGAGCGTCGCTCACGTGTGGACTCAAGTCCGTTTGGACGCCTCCTCGAAGAGTTTTCAGCCACAGCATTTTCGGCGCATCCATACAAAAACCCGATCATTGGCTGGCCATCGGATATACGAAATACAACGATCGCCGATGCGCGTGAATTTCGGGATAAATATTATGCACCCGGCAGCTTTACAATTGCTATTGCAGGTGATGTGGATGCCTCAGAGATGCGGCAGCTTGCTGATAAGTATTTTTCAGATATGGAATACCAGGAGCCCGCACCTGAACTTCTTGTTGAAGAGCCTGAGCAGAGAGGAGAGCGCCGGTTCGTTATTGAAGAGCAGTCGCAACCTATTTATGTGGAAGGATATCACACAGTCAATAATCAGCATCCCGATTTCCAGGCGCTGAACCTGCTTGGCAGCATTATGTCGGGTGGCCGTACATCACGCCTATACCGGCGAATGGTGGTGGAAGATCAGACAGCTCTTCAGGTTGGCGCTCAAAACGGGTATCCGGGTACCAAATACCCTGGATTATATCTCAACTTTGTGATTCCCAACCAAGATATAGATATGGCTGATGTTGAGCAGACGCTAAGGGAAGAGTATCAAAAGGTTATTGATGAAGGTGTAACACAGGAAGAGTTGGACAGGGTTCGGACCAACACCCGGGCAAGTCTAGTCAGAACGCTGACATCAAACAGCGGAATTGCACAAACCATGGCATCAGCTCACGTTAATGGCGGAAGCTGGAAAACAGCATTCACAAATATCGACAGACTCAATAATGTGACTGTTGAAGACATTCAGCGGGTAGCAGAAAACTACATCAAGAAAAATAACCGTACCGTCGGGATGATCAAGAATGTAGATCCGGAATCTGATGATGAAATGGCAAATAATGAAGAGGAGAACTAACTGATGCTATCTAAGACTATGAAAAAATTACTGATTACCACATTTGTACTGGGATTTATGCTGTCTTGCGCATCCCAGGAATCGACAATGATGCAGCAGGGGATCAGTTCTGACGCTGTAGATGTTGAAGGACTGGATTATCCGGAACTGAATGCCTATCAATCACCTGAAGTTGAAACATTTGAGCTCGATAACGGGATTAAATTCTACCTGGTGGAGGATAGGGAAGTACCCCTGATTGATCTGAGTATGATCATAAAAGCCGGTTCGTTTATGGTTCCGAACGAAAAGACAGGCCTGAACTCCATCCTGACTAGCGCCATGCGGAACGGCGGATCGGAAGCGTATCCCGAAAATGAACTCAATCAGCTGCTTGAAGACAAAGCGGCACGAATAGAGTTTGGGATGGGGCAAAACAGCGGCTCTGCTTCACTCAATGTTCTAAAGGAGGATTTTGAGGAGCTGCTGCCTGTATTGGTGGACGTGATGATGAATCCACTGATGCCGCAGGAAAAAATTGACCTTGCGATCCGGCAGCAGAAGTCAGGAATTTCACGCAGAAATGATAATGCCCAGCAGGTTGGCTTCAGAGAATTCAGCAAGCTTATTTACGGAGAGAATTCTGTGCAGGCACGGACCACAGAGCTCTACACCCTCGATAATATTACGCGTGAAGACCTGATTGAATTTCATCAAAACGCTTACAAAGGTGAAAATATGATGGTTGGGCTTGTTGGTGATTTTGATGTTGAAGAGATCAAGCCAATCCTGGAAGAAGCGTTTGCCGGTATTCCCGCGGGAGAAGAGAATGAATTTACGTTCAATGAAATCGACTATGAATACGAGTCATCTATTCATTTTGTTGACAAAAGCGACGTAAACCAGTCTGTTGTCTTGATGGGTCACATCGGTGGATTCCGGGACAACCCAGATTATGCAGCGCTTCAAGCGATGAACGAGGTGCTTAGCGGCGGCTTCTCCGGGCGCTTATTTCAAAATGTGCGGTCTGATCAGGGGTTGGCTTACCAAGTATTCGGCAACTACGGAAGCAGTACTCTTTATCGGGGGCAATTTTATGCCGGTCTCTTTACGAGAAGTGCCGCAACCGCTGAGGCGATCAGAGCTGTCAGGGCAGAAATGGTGAAGCTTCAGGAAGAACCCGTTAGCGAACAAGAGCTTGAGGACACTAAGGACCGTATATTTAACTCCCTAATATTCAGAAACGCCAGTTTGAGTAGTGTGTTAAACCAGCGCATTAACAATGAGTATTATGGCCGACCGGCTGATTCGTTTGAACAATATATCGAAGAACTTCGTCAGGTGACGGCAGCCGATATTCAGCGGGTGGCACAGGAGTACATGCAACCTGACCAAATGAAAATTCTCGTTGTCGGTAACGCAGACGAACTCGGCGATCAGCTGGAGCAATTCGGCGATGTTCAGGAGATTGACATCACCATTCGTGAATCTGCGGAAGTTGAAGAGGTGATGGCCGGCGATGCCACAGAAGGCCGAAAGTGGTTGACACAGATGGCATCGGCTATTCTTCCAAATGCTGGTTTAACAGGCAGCGTAACGATGGAGGCTGAAAATAAAGTCTCAACTCCACAGGGAGAAATGAACCTGGGAATTACGCAAACAATGGATTTTGAGTCTGAACGTATAGAAGCTAATGTGAGAATGCCACAGGGACAGGTGAGTATGCTGATTGAAGATGGCCAGGGAAGTATGCAAATGGGCGGCCAGTCAATGCCTATGCAGCCGGCGCAAAAAGACCAGATGCTTTCTGAGCTCTATCGAAGCCCGATCTACCTTGCACTTAACAAAGATGAGCTGGACGTGGAATTTATGGGAATGGAGGAGATGCATGGAGATATGTACGCCCATGTTCGGGTAAATGACGAGATTACACTAAATCTCTACCTGGATCCGGATACATCACTTCCGATGATCACTACTTACCGTACATTTAATCCGCAGGTAGGCGGCACTGTTACGGTACAGCTCAACTCTACGGACTGGCGTGAAAGTGGTGGGTTACTGATGCCGTACCAGATGGTGAGTTATGCCGATGGTGAACAAGTATCGACGACGACAATATCAACGCATGGAGTAGAGTAGATTTAGCAACTTTATTGAGTTCAATTTAATTAATTTTTAAAATGAGCCGTGCAGATTGTACGGCTCTTTTTTTTATGATTGGGTTTTATCTCAAAAATGAAACATATTCATCATAACTGGTTTGGTCATATGTTTTGAATTAAAAAAAATTTCACATGATCCATGAAGAGATGAGTACTTTGTTAAGTGGCAACGATTTAAGCCCGGAAGAGTACGGAGAGTTTTATGGCCGATATATCAGAAAGAGTATTGGTGAAAACCTTTTTACACGCTTGAAAGCTGGCTATAGAGATGTGACAGAGGTGTTGCAGTCTCTGGACGATGAGGTAGCACTTTTCAAGTACGCAGAAGGAAAATGGACGATCAAGGAAACGGTTGGCCACATGATAGATACAGAGCGCATCATGAATTTCAGAGCCCTGACATTTGCCAGGGGCGATACTCATCCGCTGCCGGGATTTGACCAGGATGATTACGTAACCGCCGCAAATTTTAATCAGACACCGCTCGATGATCTGATGCAGCAGTACAGGGGCGTTCGTTCAGCAACGTTGCAGCTTTTTTCCTCCTTTGATGATGAGATGCTCATGTCGACGGGGATGGCAAGCGACAGTAAGTTTACAGTCCGTGCGCTGGGATTTATCATCGCCGGCCACGAGATTCATCACCTGGACATCTTCAATGAAAAATATCTGCCGAAGATTTAAGCGAGATGGTAAAAAATTGTTCCAATTTATTACGAATAGCAAATGCAAGATTATGGCTTAAACGCTGTTTTCAGCCATTTGTCGATCCTGCCGGTTTGTTTGCCGTTCCGCAAATCGAAGCAGTTTTTTAGTGATGCGTCTGGCATCAGCAATTTCAGGAATCCGGTGCCGCTGAGTTGAGGAGAGCATGTCAAGAATTTTATCAGGAAAGTCAGTATCCGTTACCTGAGCAACAGGAACGCCCATTTTCTTCAAGGCTTCTGCATTGCAAAGCTGTTCGTATTGGTTTTTGATGGGGACCGCCATCAATTTCTTGCCAAGGTAAATAGATTCGGCACACGTCTCAAAACCGGCGCTTGTGATAACGCCTGCACACGATTCGAGGCTTTTCAAAAATGTCTCATTGCCAACAGGCTGAATTGTCATGTTATTCTTGGTGTAGGCTGATTCGCAGAGAGGGGAGAATATCTCCCAGCGAATCTGCTTAAAATCGGAAAAAATTGCCGTGAGTGTTTCATGATCGAACGCCGGCAGGTAAACGGTGATATGATCACTTTCGGTAGGAGTTAGCTGCCGGATCTCAGAGCGGATGACCGGCCCTTCGATAAAACGATCGTATCGTAAAAAGTGAAATCCAATCGGTCGGTGACAGGGAGCAAATCGCTTGAGAATATGCTCCGAAACGGTTGAGACAGCGGGTGGCCGTGGCGTGCGATCAGACAGAAAAGCAGCCTGGTGGCTCAATCCAATGCATGTAATCCCTTCTTTAATAGCCGCCCATGAACTGATGGGTTCGTAATCGGAAATGACAAGATCGTATTGCCGGACATCAAGTGACTGCACATCTTTCAAAAATCGAATGGGGTTTAGCTCAAGTGCTGTTTTGAGGTAGCTGACGCCGCCATTTGAGTCATAAGCGAGCGTGAGTCCACGGCGCTGCGACACGTCAAGTCCCTGCAGAGTCATTTTGCAGTTTGTACCGCTCATCAAAACGTCAACTTCAGCCGATTTTGTCAGCTCTGGTAAAATCTCACGTGCACGGCTTATATGACCGTGGCCTGTTCCCTGAATGCCATATAATACTTTCATCCTATAACTGTCCTCGACTGTCTTGATTTCGGTCTGATAATCTTTTCAATTCGCTGTTCTGCGATAAACTGATCGTCACTGTAGCGATACATCGTCCACTCATCGCCATCAAATTCGAGGGCAGTCAGGTTTTCAACCCAGTCGCCCGAATTCATGTAAATGACAGACCCGTTTTCGTTTTGGAAGCCCCGAATTTTTGGCTGATGGATGTGGCCGCAAATCACATAATCATAACCCTGGTCGATGGCCAGCTCAATAGCTGTATTTTCGAAGTTGTCGATAAACTGCACGGCTTTTTTTACACTGTCTTTGATACGTTTGGATAGCGATATTTTACCCCGCCCCATTTTAACAGACACCCAGTTGATGAGCTTGTTTAGCATGATGAGCAGGTCATACCCTTTTCCGCCAATTCGGGCAATCCACTTGGAATGTTTCATCGTTACATCAAAAATGTCTCCGTGAAATATCCAGACTTTTTCTCCATTCAGATTGAGAACTAACTTATCACGGATAAAAAGGGGGCCAAGCTGGAGGCTGGAAACCTTCCGAAGGACTTCATCGTGGTTTCCCGTCAGGTAATAGATATCGGTACCGTTGGCCATTTTTGCAAGCAGGGTCCGGAGAACCATCATGTGAGATTCAGGCCAGTAATATTTTCTGAAATTCCAGACATCGATAAAATCTCCGTTGAGTATGATCCGTTTTGCATCAATAGAATTGAGATATTGTAATAGCTCAAGAGCGTGGCACCCAACGGTGCCAAGATGGATATCGGAAAGTACAACTGTATCAACCGTTCGAATCGGCATAGATCGTATTTTTTTGTATGAGCGGCTGAACAGGTTTTATAATTTTTACAGATTCAGCTCCAATTGTATCTAAAGAAACGAGCTGCCTGTTAACAAATCATTGCCTTTAGATTAGATTATCGTGAAACATCAAGCTAAAAGTCCTGTAGAAAGGCCTGTGCAGGAGCTGATTGGTTTTTAAAAAGTGAGCAGATGATAAAATTGAAACTGGCTCTATCGGAAACGGTGTTCTGACGCAACACTAGTGCCGTGTCAATGCTCATCTGTCGAATACAGCCCTGAGCATTCCAGGCGCTTTACCGGGTTTTTGTCAGCGTCGCGTGGCGGCCTCCCAAAGACATGGCATGTCTATTCGACTCCAGCACGCAGAATTTTTTGTTGGCAAGTTACGATCCTGAACCTCGAATAGTGAGTGATAGACATGCCATATCTCTCCCTTCACCACAAAATCTCATGCTCCAACGCTGTCAGTTCCAGTGGGTTTACCGCTGTGGAGGCACCTTCGGCAGACAGGTTGTGAAACTACTACATTTGACTTAACACTATTTGCTTTACCCTTAGCTGGTTTTATTTCAATAAGGAAACCGCTTGAGAAGCTGTATTTACAGAATTGTATTAGCGTCTCTCAACAAATGCGGAAAAAAATAAAATAAAATGAAATGATATGTCAGACGTTAACCGCCGAATTTATAAAAAGGACGGAATTCCTTAGATACAGACTATTGATCATTATAGTTTATTTGTTAGTTGCTTTATGTTTTACATTAAGTCAGAAAAAGCAGATGACGATAAATCTGTTAACTGTGGATAATTGGCAAAGTAAAACAATAACAAAACTTTAAAAGTGGTTGATACTTTAAAATTATAAAGTATTTTTGATTTAATATTATGTGACGGCTATCAGGGCAAAAGACAGATTCTCAGCGATGATTTACGATTCAAATTCTAAGTACAGGTTGTTAGTTATAGAAGATAATGCCGGTGATTTTGTGCTCATTGAAGATTACCTAAGCGCAAACAGTTTTGTGGGGAAGTTAGATCATGCCTCAACCTTCTCAGAGGCAGAAGAATACCTTGGTAATGGAAAGCAGGAGTATCACGCTGTTTTACTTGATCTGAGTTTGCCTGATAAAGAAGGCGAAGATCTCATCGAAAAAACAGTGAAGCTGGCTTCTCCCGCGGCCGTCATTGTCCTGACCGGCTATGCCGATATGCATTTTAGCGTGCGCTCTCTTAGCATGGGGATTTCAGACTATATCATAAAAGACAATTTAAACCCTTACGCGCTTTGGAAAAGTATTCGATATAGTATCGAGCGTAACTCAATGTTCAAAAAGCTGCGAAATTCTGAGGCGAGATACCGAGAGCTGTTCCAGAATAATCCGTCGCCTATGCTGATTTGGAATCCCGATTCGCGCAGCATCATTGATTCGAATAAAGAGGCTGAAATTAAATATGGTTACTCCCAAGGCGAATTTTTAACACTCACCGTTGATGATATTCAGCTTGATAAATTCGAACGCCCAATAAGCATCGAGAAAAACGGCAGTCCCGACTATTCTCATTATCCACCACGGCAGGTATGGCGCCATCAAAAGAAGGATGGTGAGGTCTTTTTTGTTGAAGTAAACGGACATCTGCTCGAATACAAGGGCGAGATATCCTCTCTGATGTTGATGAACGACGTGACTGACAAGATTGACATGCAGGAGCGGATGATTGAAAACGTACTGCAGGCGGAAGAAAAAGAACGCAACCGGGTAGCAAGGGAACTGCACGATGGTATTGTTCAGCAACTTGTGGCCTGCGGCATGTTTACACAAAATTTGCTGGATGAAATAAATAATCCGGATATACTGGAAAAGAAGATCAATAAGTTATACAATCTTCTGAAGCAGATAACACTACAAACCAGAGATTTATCACATAATCTGCATTCGGCCGAGTTTGATATCATGTCTCTTTCGGAACTAATGAAACAACTCATTCGCCAGCTCTCAGCCACCTCCAAAATTTCGTTTACGTTGAAAGATCATTTACCGGAATCAACAGAGCTTCCCTCGAAGGTAAAAGTGAATATCTACCGTATTCTGCAGGAGCTATGCGCAAATATTATTAAACATTCTGATGCAAAAACAGCAGAGGTAATTACGGAAATTGCAGGCGACTTTCTGAGCATCTCCATCAGAGATGATGGTAAATCCTTCGACCCGGATGAAAATGGAACGCAGGGTGCCGGTTTGATTAACGTAAACAGCAGAGTCTTCAAGCTGGGTGGCCAAATCACATTTAACAAGCATCACGAGTCAGGTATGTTTGTGCATTTAGAAATACCGTTGCCAAAGGACCATTAAGAAGGTCCTTATTTATTTCTATCTTCTGTATACACACTCTGTAGCAAATTACTTGTTGATTTCACTCATCGACTATGGCAGATAAAGAAGACACGCCCGATCTATTTGGAGATTTAGAAATGTATCGGGCCATTTTTGAGAATTCACTCACTGCAAACCTTATCCTATCTATAGATGGTGAGATTAAAAAAGCTAATCCAAAGGCATGCAGTCTGTTTGGATACGAGAACGAAGATTTAATCGGCACATCAGTAAGCAAACTGCTTGAATCAAATGATATTTCAAATATTCAAAAGGGATCTGAATCCTTTAGTGGACACGCTATTGGATTGAAAGCTAACGGATCGCGAGTTGTTTGTAATATTCTCTATTCGATGTTTGAATCGCAATCAGGTGAGGAACTAGCCACGCTGCAGATCAGCGAAAATTCAGAGCGGACTGAAGAGATTGAGAATTTGAAGCTGTTCGAGTCGGTTGTAAAGGATGCGAATGATGCGGTTGTAATCATCAAGTCCAGGTCATCGGGTCGAAGTAATGCAGCTGATATCGTTTTTGTAAACGATGCGTACACTGAACTGACCGGGTATGGCCATGATGAATTGATTGGTCAGGAAGCAAAGTTCCTGAATGCTCCCAAGTCATCGATGAGAGAACTGGCCCGTTTGCGACTTGCGATTGAGCATAACCAGCAGCTGGAAACGGAACTGCTGAACTATCGGAAAAACGGGGAAGAATTCTGGGCTCAGGTTTCGCTCAGCCCGGTATTTGATGGCGAGGTCTGCACTCATTTTATTGTAATAGCCAAAGATGTTACAATCCGCAAAAACAGGGAGCAGCTAAAGTCCCTGGAATCGGATATTAGCAAGGCGTTCAACACGTTTCAGACGCTCACAAGTGCAGTCGAAAAAACGCTGAATCTTATTGTATCAATAGATGACCTCAGCCTTGCAGAGTTATGGCTCGTGGATAATGATAAGCAGACAATTCAGCTTACTGGAGTAACATCTTCGAACGAGCAATCAACGCTGTTTTACGAGGAAACCCCTGATGTAAGAGTTTTTGAAAAAGGGGAAGGTCTACCGGGCATTACCTGGTCGTCGTGTCAAACTCAATTCTGGCGAAACCTTGGAGAACGGGAAGATTTTATACGTCACAAAGCCGCAGAAACTGCCGGTATAATAACGGCTTATGGTATTCCTGTCCTCCATGATAAAAAGGTGGTTGGTGTTCTTGTGGCGGGGGTGCTGAGCGATCATCCCAGAAAGAGATATTACACGCCGCTGTTACAAAGTATCGGAGAAGCCCTTGGCTCTGAAATTGACAGAAAAAAGAAAGAAGAAGAGCTGGAACGGATTTTCAGCTTTGCCCCCGATGTCATCTGCATTGCGGGAATGGACGGATATTTTAAGCAGGTGAATCCCGCTATGAGCAGGCTGCTGGGGTTTACAAAGGACGAACTGCTCAGCCACCCCATCTCTTCATTTACTCACCCGGATGACCGGTTAAAAACAGAGAAAGAGATTGATGCACTTAATATCAACGAGGGTGCCACATCGTTCAAAAACAGGTATATCACCAAATCAGGTAAGGTAGTCTGGCTTGAGTGGACAACCAGAACCTTTTATGAAGAAGGCAGAATTTACAGTATTGCGCGGGATATAACGGAGCAAAAAGAGCTTGAGATTCTGCTGCGCCAGGCGAATGAAATGGCAAAAATTGGGGCCTGGGAATATGATGTAGTGGAAGAAAATGTAACATGGTCTGAGGTCGTTTGTCAAATTCATGAAATGCCTTCTGACTATCAACCTTCACTTGAAGAGGGAATCAACTTTTACAAAGAAGGATTTAGCCGCGATATAATCACAAAAAAAATCGGGGAAGCTGTTGAAACCGGTCAGTCATTTGATGTGGAGCTCCAGCTGGTTACAGGTAAAGGGAACGTAAAATGGGTTAGGGTAATCGGCGAAACTGAAGTTGTTCAGGGTCGCGTGAAAAAAATGTATGGAAGCTTTCAGGATATCCATGACCGTAAAAGTTTTGAAGAACGGTTAAAAAATACGACAAATAACCTGCCCGGGATTATTTTTCAATACATTCTTGACCAGGATGGAAATGACAGCCTGAAGTATTTGAGTGAAGGATCCTATGAAATCTGGGGGATTTCATCCGAAGAGGCTATGGAAAATACCGGCTTAATATGGGACAGAATAGATGCCAGAGATGTAGAGGGGATGAAAGAGTCGATCGTTAAATCGGCTGAAACACTCACAAAATGGCACTACGAGTGGCGATACCATCACCCTGATGGAACCTTGCGCTGGCAGGATGGATATGGTACTCCAAAAAAACTCGTAAATGAATCGGTGCAGTGGGATTCTATCATCTTCGATATTACTGAGAAGAAAGAGATCGAGCATCTTCTTGAGCAGGCGAGTCAACTTGCTAAAATAGGCAGCTGGGAGGTTAACTTGCGAAGCAGCGATAATGAGATGTACTGGTCAGACATGACGAGGGAAATTCTTGAGGTCGAAAATGGTGATAAGGTGACGCTTGAAGGCATGCTTAAATATTACAAGCCCGAGAGTAAACAAAAAGCCAGAAAAGCTGTCTCAAAAATATTAGACAATGGCGGAAGCTTTGACCTTGAGTTGCAGATTATTACGGGTAGAGGCAGAGAAAAATGGATCAGAAGCATTGGACAGGTTGAATTCGAAGATGGAGATGCGGTACGGATGTATGGCAGCTACCAGGATATTGATTCGAGAAAAAAAATAGAAGAAAAGCTAAAGGAGAAAACCCGTCATCTGGAAGCAATATCAAAACTCAACAGCGCATTGTTGAATTACGAGGCCTGGGTGCAGGCAATCGATGAAAATCTGGAAGTTGTTGGCAGAGCCATCAATGCAGACAGAGCATACTATTTTGAAAACTATTATGATCCCGAGACGGGTGAAAGATTTACAACTGAAAAGCTGGAGTGGAACCGGGAGGGAATTACGCCTCAGTTAGATAATCCCGAAATGGAATCTGTCCCTTTTTCTGCAGTTCCGGAACTGATTAATCCGATGCTCAGCCATAAGCCAAGTGGCGGTATCATATCCGACATAGACGAAGACAATATGACCCGCCAGGTGATGACTGACCAGGATATTAAAGCATTTATGGCTGTTCCGGTCATCGTTAATGGAAATTTCCACGGCTTTCTGGGCTTTGATAACTGCACGAATGAGCGGTATTGGAGTCGTGAAGAGGAAAAAATGGTGAAAACCATCGCTTCAAACTTAGCGACAGCTATCGAGAGAGATAAAATCGATAAAGAGATTGAGAAGTTGCTCAATGAAAAAAACTCAATACTTGAAAGCATCTCTGACGCTTTCTATACAATAGACACTAATTGGAATATTACTTACTTCAACCAGGAGGCAAGAAAACTACTTTCCGATAAAAACGATGTTGTGCTGGGGAAAAAAGTGTGGGATGTTTTTTCTCATGAGTCTGGAACTGAGCTCTTTGAGAAATATCATCACGTAAAGAATTCAGGTCAGGCACTTAATTTTGAATATTATTCCGCTGAACTTGAGACGTGGTTCGATATTTCAGCTTACCCATCAGCAGAAGGGATTTCAGTTTATCTTAAAAATATTGACGAGCGTAAAAAAGCTCAGGCCAACATCCTGAAAAAAACAAGCCAGCTGGATGCAATTGCATCGTTTAACGGGCTATTGATTAATTCAGAAAACTGGAAGGAAGCAGTCAGCCAAAGCCTAAAAACATTTGGTGAGGTTGTTGATACCAATCATGCCTATTTCCTTCAGGTTGAGAATTCCGGTGCAGACGGCGAAACAAGAGTGGACCTCAGTTTTGAGTGGTCGGATGAGCCGGATGAAAGTGATGAGCCGCATGGGGAATCTCTGCCGGTGTCACTTAGCAGACTCGATGGGTTTGTTGATACCTTGAGAGAAAATAAAAGCTTCTCAAGGCTGACCGGAGAGATAAACGACTCATCGATTAAAGAAACATTTGAGAGGAAGGGGGTAAAATCGATTCTGGGCATTCCCGTCTTTGTTAATGATGAGCTGCACAGTTGTCTTGGATTCAGTGACAGGAGGGAGAAACGGGATTGGACGGATGAAGAGATCTCGTTCCTGCAAACACTGTCGCTGAATTTGTCGTCAGCCATAGAGAATGAGATGGCTAAAAAAGCCGTACAGCGGGTATTTGAGGAGCGAAATGAAATTCTTGAGAGTATCGGCGATGCTTTTTTTGCAGTAGATAAAAACTGGATCGTCACATACTGGAATAATGTGGCTGAAGAGGTGCTCAGAACGCCAAGAGAAACGATTGTCGGCGAGAATTTATGGGATATTTTTAAAGATGCGATTGATCTGAAATTTTATGAGCAGTATCACATCGCAATGGAAGAGAATAAAACCGTGTCGTTCGAAGAGTACTACCCCACGCTTGAAGCCTGGTTTGAAGTTAGTGCCTATCCGTCAAAAGACGGCTTATCCGTGTTTTTTAGGGATATAACTGAGAGAAAGGAGACCGAAAAACAACTTCTTGAGCTGAATAAAGAACTGGTAAAACAGAAACGACAGCTCGAGGTCTCAAACAAGGAGCTGGAACAGTTTGCTTTTGTGGCATCGCACGATCTGCAGGAGCCGCTTCGAATGGTTACCAGCTTTTTAACCCAACTCGAAAATAAATACGGCGATGAACTGGATGAAAGGGCAAAGAAATATATTTGGTTTGCAACGGATGGCGCTAAACGAATGCGCCAAATTATACTGGATCTTCTGAATTACTCCAGAGTTGGCCGTGCCGAAATCAATTTAGTATCTGTTGATCTTAATGCCGTAATGGATGGAATCCGGAGGGATTTCAAAAAGAAAATTGAGGAAAATAACGCAACCCTTACCTGGAGCGGGTTGCCTAATATAACTGCAGACAGAACGTCTGTCTACAGCCTGCTTAGCAACCTGGTGAGCAACGCGCTTAAGTACCAGTCAGAGTCGAGCCGTCCTCATATAACGGTCACTGCAGATGAATCAGATGACCACTGGAAAATATCGGTTTCAGATAACGGGATAGGAATTAACCCCGAATACAGTGAGAAAATTTTCAGCATTTTTCAACGCCTCCACACAAATGACGAGTACTCCGGAACCGGAATTGGCCTGGCCGTTTGCAGGAAGATTGCAGAAAGTCACAAGGGAAAAATATGGGTAGAATCTGAAGAGGGTAGCGGCAGTACTTTCGTATTTACTATCCCTAAATAGTATTGAGAAGAAACGGTTCAGGTCATTCGTATTAAAAATTGTTGTAAAACCCTGAATCACAATAAGATACAATTTGTTGTATAAACAGCTCGTTTGATAATTACTAAAAACGCAAGTTATAAATAACGGCAAATACCGAAGAACTAAACATTACCAGTGCTTATAACTGGTTATTTCTACCACTTCTAAAGAGAGAAAAATAGCTATCAGAGCATCAGTACAATGAATAATTTATTAAATATACTATTAGTTGAAGATAACGCAGGCGATATAATGCTTATAAAGGATGCACTGGAGGATACAGATTCATCAGTACAAGTTAACGTTGTGAATAATGGCGAAAAGGCAATTCATTATTTGAACAAAGAGGGTGAGTTCAAGCATTCTAATAAGCCGGATTTGGTCATATTAGATATCAATCTGCCCCGGATAAATGGGCACGAGGTCCTGCGGTTTATCAAGAATAATGATGAGATTAAAGAGTTGCCTGTGGTCATGCTGTCAAGCTCATCGGCAGATACAGACATAAACATGTCATATAAAGAGTATGCAAATTGTTATGTCACAAAACCTATTGGTGTAGATGAGTTTACAGATACTATCCATGCCATAAAAAATTTCTGGCTCAGTCTCGCTCAGCTTCCGGACAAGAATAAATAGGCGTGATTTTACTTTATATTGCGTCGTTGGTTTTTGATTAATTTTTTTAAAAAGTTAGGACACGGTAATGCGAAAATGCTTTAGGAGTCCTTCTGCACTATAATACAGAATCCGCCATTTTTTAAAAGAGATAGAGCAATGCTTGATTATTAGTTTTTGGCAAAAAACAGTTTTGCAAAGCCCTTGAAGGGTATGGATGATAAAATAGTATAGTGACACAATGGAAAGGCCTGGCTGGCTGAAGAAGGGAATTATAAGATTCTATACAAAACTCCATCTATGCTATGTTATATTAAATTCTTGCGAGTAAGGCAAGATCCCTTTAAAGACGAATCTATGGCTGTTCGCCTTATATAGTTCCAAAAAGTACAATTTTGGCGAATCTCCTTTTGAGTGTGATGGACAACCATTCTGGAATTTTAACGATGGCAAATAAGGGGCAAGAATTAATTTTTTAGTTTCAGATTAGGATTTGATCATCTAATGCTTTGATATCTTAAATTTTTTGGTATACTATTTTGAGTTTGTGGCTATAAAGTGTTGCAAAATTTTTAGAATAAATCTTATTGAATGAAAAAGTTGGCTTTAACATTCAATTCACTGTTTTGATATATCTCTTTCAGCTACAATGCTTTAGGTTGGAGATTATATATCTGGTTCGGGAATAAAAAAAATGCTTTAGGTAAAAATGCAGGATCACCTAACCAATACATGGCTTGGGTATGTCTTGTATAGCCGTGGCAGTATAAAACCACTGAATGGAACCGATTCATATTTTACTTGTCGAAGACAATGCGGGCGATGTCATGCTTATCAAAGAGGCTTTTAAAGAAGCCAGGGTCATGAATGATATCAATACAGTACAAGACGGTGAAAAGGCGATCATGTTTTTAGATAAAAAATCGCCATATGAGGATGTATTTACACCGGATCTGATACTGCTTGATGTGAATTTGCCACGAATAAATGGTCTTGAAGTTTTAAGCCATATTAAGGAGAGCGATGCTCTGAAAAAGATTCCGGTCATTATGCTCACCACATCTTCAGACGAAAAAGATATACTTGAATCGTACAAGAACTATGCAAACTGCTATATCACAAAGCCGGTAGATGCCGACAATTTTATGAATACAATTTCCAGGATTGACCAGTTCTGGATTCAGATTGTAAAACTTCCCCCCAATAAAGGAGAAGTCTATGGATGACAGAGAAAAACGGTACGCTTTTTTTGTGATTGAAGACAGCAGGGGAGATTTTGTGCTGATTGAAGATTATCTGAATGAGCAGTTTAAGCTCCCTTCAATTACACGTGCGCGAACATATAAAGAAGCTGAAACGATATTTAGTTCTGAGGGTCTCTTTAATTACGACTGTATTTTACTTGATCTTTCATTGCCAGATTTAAGTGGTAAGGCTCTTATTGATGAAGTTGTGGCCCGCTCGGGTGATACCCCTGTTATTGTGCTGACGGGATATACAGACCTCTCTTTCAGCGTACAATCACTGGCCAAAGGCGTTTCCGATTATCTTCTCAAAGACGAATTATCTCCATCCCTGCTCCATAAAAGTATCATTTATAGTCTTAAACGATATGAGTTTTCGAGGCAGGTAAAATCATCAGAACAGAAGTACCGCACACTTTTTGAGCTGAGTCCCGAACCAATGTGGCTTACGGATATTGAAACCGGGGCCTTTCTTGACGTTAACCGTGCAGCAGTAGAGCATTATGGCTACAGCAAGGATGAATTTCTTTCGATGACGGCAGATGATCTTTTGACTGCTGAACAACCCATGCTCACCAACCAAAGCGGAAATGGTGTAATTGTTGGTGAAGTAGATATTGATGGCGAATACCTGAACCACCGCAAGAAAAACGGTGACGTGATCAAGGTTGAAATTGAATCAAACGAAATAGAGTATGAGGACCGCGCAGCAAGTCTTGTGCTGGTCAGTGACGTTACTAAAAAGCTCAGGGAGGAGAAGCGCCGCAGGCTTCTCGAATCTGTTGTTACAACCACAACGGAATCTGTAGCTATTTTAGATGTTTCTCCGCAGGCGGTCCACCCCCGTATTGTGTATGTAAACGGCGGGTTCCAGGAAATGACGGGCTACAGTGAAGATGAGGTAATTAACCGGTCTCTTACTTTTCTGGCGGGCGAGAAAACGGACCCGCAGAATATGCAGGAGCTTGAAGATGCCATTCATGAAAAGAAACCAGCCGACGTTGAGCTAATTAACTATAGAAAAGATGGCCGTACCTTCTGGACGCAGATTACAGTTGAACCCGTTGAGGATGAAGGCGGTAATTACAAACACATGGTTGCTATTGGAAGAGACATTACCGAGCGCAAACAGTCTGAAGAAAAACTTAAGGCGTCGCTGAAGGAGAAAGAGGTCTTGCTCTCTGAAATCCATCACCGTGTAAAAAATAACCTGGCGCTGGTATCGGGTATGCTGCAAATGCAGGTGTTTGATGAAGATAATGAAGAAGTTATAAATAAGCTGAACAACAGCATGCTCCGTGTTGAAACCATGGCGAGTATACATCAGCTATTGTATGAATCAAGCAGTTTTTCCAGGCTGGAGTTTTCCAAGATTATCAATAAGCTTATTAATGCCACCCACGACTCATTCAGTTCCGGTAAAAAAATTGACATAGAAATTGAAACCGAACCATTTGAACTGAATATAAACCAAGCTGTGCCTTGTTCACTGATTATTAACGAAGCCATTACAAACGTATATAAACATGCGTTTAAAAACAGACAGAAAGGTTGGATAAAAGCTGTCTTGCGTTGTGACGATGATCTCGTTACGTTTATACTTGAAGATAACGGAATCGGGCTTCCGGAAGATTTTGATATGTCTGATCTCTCTTCGCTGGGCACAAAGATTATCACCGCTTTAGTGAAACAGCTGAATGGTACGTTCGAGCTTGTTCCGCGTGAGGGGGGAGGCACGGTTTTCAAGCTTGTTTTTCCGGTAAAAGAGAAAAGAGCCCGGCCAACTCAATGAACTAATTGCAATACGGGTCGAAAAAAATCACTTATGACAACATCGGACAAAAAAAAGATTGTTCATATACACATTGGAACGCAGAACTATAAAACATCGCTTACAGCCGGCAATCATGAACTCACAGCAGATGAACCGCAGAGTGTAGGCGGGCAGGATACTGGCCCGGATCCTTATGATTACCTGCTAATGTCTCTTGGTTCATGTACGGCTATAACCCTGCGTATGTACATCGAGCGTAAAAAGTGGAAGGTAGATGATATTTATGTTGAGCTCCGTCATTTTAAAGATCATGCCGAAGACTGTGAGGATTGCGACGAAGAATCAGCAAAAATTGATAAGATTGAAGAGGAGATCATTGTTAAAGGGGATTTAAGTGACGAGCAACTCGATAAATTACTTGAGATTTCGCATAAGTGTCCCGTCTATAAAACGTTACAAGGGTCAGTAGATGCAAAAGCATCAATAACCATGCACTAATATACGGTTTGTTGCTGGTATTACAGCGATACGAGCTGTATATTTGAACTCATTTTTACGAACCCCCACAACGACAGTTTTCGTTGTAAATAAAGCATTTTAATGCCACTTAGCTACATTTTTTTTGATCTTGATAACACCCTTCTAGATCATAACAAAGCAGAGTCAAGGTCCCATCAAGCCGTTTACAATTCATTTCCGGTCCTGCAAAAATTAGCGCTGGAGGATTGGCTTACGACATATCAGGAGGTTAACCACAACCTGTGGGTAAAATACCAGGACGGAGAAATAGACAGACATAAGCTGCATTTTTCCCGGTTTCACGATTCCATGGTGAAGTTGAACCTGCCAACGGAAAACAGTCGTGAAATAGGTGTAACTTATATGAATAAGTACAGAGAGTACTGGGATTGGGTTGATCAGGCTGAAGAAACACTTGCACTGGCGAGCAAACATTTCAACGTTGGCATTATAACCAATGGTTTCAAAGAGACGCAGCTCAAAAAATTTGAAAAGCTTTCAATGCATAAATATACTAGCCAGATGGTGATATCTGAAGAGCTGGGCGTTCTTAAGCCGGATCCAAAGGTGTTCGATCATGCAACTGAACTGGCAGGTGTTCCGAGGGAAGATATTCTGTACGTGGGCGACTCATACTCATCTGACGTTGTCGGTGGTTTAAATGCGGGATGGAAAACAGCCTGGTTCACCGGGGTAGTGGGGGAAGAGGAAACAGAACTCACACCGCATCTTACATTCAGCGATTTTGCCGATCTTAAGTCCTATTTGAAGATTGGTTGATTTTAACTCTCCTCCGCGGAGGAGACAGCCTCCAAAGCGACTGCCGCAGGCACACAGCAGCGACGGGGCAGAGGTGGATAGGTGAGGTCACCTGTCACCACGGACCCACCCCTGACCGTGAAAAGCCTCGCTGCGCGATCTTTTTCAGGTCTGTCCCGATAGGGGAGTTTTATTCCTCTCCTCTTGGGAGGAGACAGGCTCCAAAGCGGCTGCCACAGGCAGAGCAGCGACGAGGCAGAGGTGGGTTGATAGGGCTCGGGCATTTCGAGGCACCACGAGTCCCACCTTTGTTTAATCACTATAAGACTTGATTTAGCAATGGATCTTAGCTTAAAAGCTTATCGAAATCACATCAGAAATGGTTCTGATCTTTTCGTATTTTTAAGCCCATCTTTTTTTCACATATATAAATTAACACATGTCAACCACAGCTGTCAGCGAACCCCAGGTTACTCTTGAACTTGCAATTGAACACGGACTGAGCGAAGAAGAGTTTGAGATGATCAAAAATTATCTCGGCCGTACACCTACTTTTTCTGAACTCGGCGTTTATTCTGTAATGTGGAGCGAGCACTGCTCTTATAAAAACTCCATTCTTGAAATCAAAAAACTTCCCAGGTCAGGTCCTCAGCTGCTGGTTGATGCGGGTGAGGAGAATGCAGGTCTTGTTGATATAGGAGACGGGCTCGCCTGTGCTTTTAAAATTGAAAGCCATAATCACCCCTCAGCTATTGAGCCCTATCAAGGGGCAGCAACTGGTGTAGGCGGTATTCACCGCGATATCTTTACGATGGGAGCGCGGCCAATAGCATCACTGAACTCGCTGCGGTTTGGATCCATGGATCAGCCCCGGGTACGTTACCTGCTTGATGGCGTAGTTCGGGGAATCTCGGACTATGGAAATTCATTTGGCGTGCCTGTTGTCGGCGGCGAAGTTGTGTTTGATGAAGCCTACGAGGGAAACCCACTGGTTAACGCCATGAGCGTGGGTATTGTAAAAGTGGGCGAAACTGCCTCGGCCATTGCAAAAGGTATTGGAAACTCCGTCATTATCGTTGGTGCGAGTACAGGGCGTGATGGCATTCATGGCGCCACGTTTGCATCCGAAGAGATCAGTGAAGAGAGTGAAGCTAAACGGCCAAGTGTACAGGTAGGTGATCCTTTTACCGAAAAGCTTCTGCTGGAAGCAAGCCTGGAAGTTTTGAAAACCGGTGCAGTAGTGGGCATGCAGGATATGGGAGCTGCAGGAATCGCGTGTTCATCATCAGAAATGGCGGCAAAAGGCGGCGAAGGCATGAGGCTTGATCTCGATAAAGTACCCATGCGCGAAGAAGGAATGACCGCCTATGAGCTGTTGCTCAGCGAAAGCCAGGAGCGTATGCTGGTTGTTGCTGAAAAAGGCCGTGAGCAAGAGATTATCGATGTATATGAAAAATGGGACCTGAATGCCGTTGTGATTGGTGAGGTGGTAGACGGTGAAAATGTCACGTATATCAAGGATGGAGAAGTGAAAGCAGATATTCCGGCTGATTCCCTTGTGCTGGGCGGCGGTGCTCCTCAATATGAGAGGGAGGTTAAAAAACCAGCATATCTTGATGATGTTCAGGGGTTTGACTTTAAGACGATCAAGCATCCGAAAGATCAGAATGAAACACTGAAAAAATTACTCGGATCTCCAAACATTGCATCAAAACGGTGGGTGCACGAGCAGTACGACACTATGGTGCGCACGAACACGGTAAATGCACCCGGCGCGTCCGATTCGGGAGTGATTCGTATTAAAGGCACGAACAAAGGGCTTGCCGTAAAAACGGACTGTAACGGGCGATATGTATACCTCAATCCCCGGCGCGGCGGACAAATTGCCGTAGCTGAAGCTGCTCGGAATGTGGTGTGCAGCGGTGCTAAACCGGTGGCAATTACCAACTGTCTCAACTTTGGAAATCCCTATAAACCGGAAGTGTACTGGACATTCCGTGAGGCTGTGGGCGGGATGGGTGATGCCTGCCGTGTGCTCAATACACCGGTTACAGGCGGTAACGTGAGTCTCTATAATGAAAATCCCAACGGGGCAATCTTCCCGACGCCGGTAGTAGGTATGCTGGGTGTGATTGAAGACGTAGAGAACCACGTGATGACGCCTGGCTTTAAGCAGAATCACGATATTGTTTATTATATCGGCGCTTTGCGTCGGGGCCTTGGAGGAAGCGAGTACCTGAAAACTATTCATGGACTAACCACTGGTGATGCTCCTGAGCTTGACCTCGAGTTTGAGCTGAAGTTTCAGCAGGTGCTCCTGGAGGCAATTCAAAACAATTTGGTCAATGCCGCACACGATATTTCAGACGGTGGAATTGCCGTTACCCTGGCCGAAATGGCGATCTTTTCGGGACAAGGTGCAAATGTTTCAGTGAAGAATCTGAATGGATCTTACATTGACGTGCTTTATAGTGAGGCGCAATCCGGAGTGGTAGTCACGGTTCCGAATGCAAATGCTCGTGCTTTGGAACGTTACTTAGAGAAAAATGGAATCTTTTACGATGAAATCGGCATTGTTGGCGGGCCAAAACTAATTATAGATGAGTTCGTTGATCAGAATGTAGCCGATTTGAAAGAGATTTACGAATCAGCCATTCCAAAAGCGATTAATCGGTAGGGTTGTTATTGGATTATGGGTGAATTGGAAAAATTTGTCGCTCAGACAAATTCCCCAATTCCCCAATTCCCCAATTCCCCAATTCCCCAATTCCCCAATTCCCCTGAAACGCAGACTCTGCCAGGAGCTCTCTGACGTTCGCACTCTTGCAGGTCTTTGTTCAGAAGTATTCCCCAAATACTGAACGATTTTTTCACCTGATACCTTTCATAATCAGAAAAATGAACCCTTAAATACATTTAAATAAAGATTATGGAAGATCAAGTAGTACTTATTGTTGGCGGCTCAGGCGGAATAGGACAGGCATCAGCGGACCTTTTTGCGAAGGCGGGTGCAAAAGTTGTTTTAGCTGCACGTAACAAAGAAAAGGCAGAAGAGAAGGCAAAGGAAATTAACGATTCAGGCGGCGAAGCTTATGTTATTGAGGTAGATGTAACTGATTTGGCATCTGTATCTGCCATGGCCCGGGAAGTAAACGATGACCTCGGCCAGATTGATGTTCTGGTAAATGCATTTGGTACCGGCTTGATTCAGCCCATTCTTGATATCAAACCCGATCACGCCAAGGAGCTGTTTGATGTAAATGTTTACGGCACGTTTCTGGTCACGCAGGCGGTGATGCGCTACATGGCTACCAACAAGAAAGGACGTGTGATTATGTTTCCTGGTATTCTGGGGAAAGCTGTGATGAAGAACACATCCGTCTACTCTGCATCGAAATATGCGGTGACCGGATTTACAAAAGCCCTCGTCGAAGAACAGCGACGCGGCGATGTGAAGTTTTCATTGCTCTATCTCGGTGGTGTGGATACGGAGTTCTGGGACAATCCCAACGTAGATATGCGCGTTCAGAAAGACAAAATGCTTACAACCGAAGAGGTCGCAAAAGCTGTTTATTACGCTGCTTCACAACCTGGCCAATCTGTTCTGAATGAGATTGTGATTCAGCCGGAATCGCATCAGATGGTGTAAAATATCGACTCCCGTCTGACGATTGTTTTTTCGTCTGACGGGTATGTGAGGCCCGTAAGTTTGATGAAGGGTACCACCTGAACTTGGTTTCAGGAACATCCACTCGTCAGCCTTCAAAAGCAGAATGCAGACGAGGCTTGGAACCAAACATGCCATGTTTTTGAAAAGCCATGGGTTTGATGAAGGAGACTCCTGAACTGGGCTCGAGCTAAATCCACTCGTCAGCCTTCAAAAGCAGAATGCAGACGAGGCCTGGAACCAAACATGGCATGTTTTTGAAAAGCCATGGGTTTGGTTCCAGAGATCCCCTGAACTTAGATCAAGCGTAATCCACTCGTCAGCCCGCAACTGCAGCGTGCAGACGAGATTCATCCTGCAACCGGGCACTTCCCCAGTGCAGTTTTGTAACTTTTCTTAAGTATGTTGATGCCCTCTTCAAGCTGATCTTTTTGAATGGTGAGCGGAGGTCTGAACCGAATTGTTTTTGTGCCGCAGCCAAGGATCATCAGGCCATTGCCAAGCGCTTCTTTGATGACGGCATCCCTTGCGTGAGTGTCGGGAAGATCAATGGCACAGAAAAGTCCTTTTCCGCGCGGGTTACTAAGGTATTCCGACTCGTCTGCCCAGTCAGTAATCAATGACTGAAGGTGGGCTCCGGCATCGGCTGCATGATCGACAAGATTGTCCTCTTCAATAACTTCAAGAATACGGTCAAACCGAACCATATCCACAAGATTTCCACCCCAGGTAGAATTGATGCGCGAAGACACATGAAAACAGTTTGTGTCGATATCATCCACACGGTTGGTTGCAAGAATCCCACACACCTGGGCTTTTTTTCCAAATGCGAGAATATCGGGTACTACGTAATGTTCGTGTGCCCAAAATTTACCGGTGAGACCCACGCCGGTTTGTACTTCATCATAAACCAGTAGCGCATCAAATTCATCGGCGAGGTCACGGAGTCCCTGGTGGAACTCTTTTCTAAAGTGGTTGTCGCCGCCTTCGCCCTGGATGGGTTCGAGGAGGATGCAGGCAATATCATCTTTGTATGTCTCCAGGTACTGCCGTGCCTGGGCAAGTGCAATTTCTTCTTCACTGATAACCTGGTCAAGACTTTCGGTATCAAGTGGGAAATGAATAGCGGGGTTATGAATTCGGGGCCAGTCGAATTTCGGGAAATAGCGCGTTTTTTTCGGGTCGGTATTTGTTAACGACATCGTGTAGCCGCTTCGGCCATGAAATGCCCGGTCTAAGTGCAGAACTTTGTGCCCCAGTTCTTTCCGGTATCCTTTTTCAAAGTTCTTTTGAACTTTCCAGTCGAATGCGACTTTCAGAGCATTTTCTACGGCTAATGCGCCGCCAGATACAAAAAATGTGTAAGGCATATAGTCGGGCATTCCAACGCGTGAAAAAGTGTCAACAAAATGAGCCATCTCCTCAGTATACACATCCGAATTAGATGGCTTATTGATAGCCGTTTTTCCAAGGTGGGTCACAAAATCAGGATCGCCGGCAAGGCGGTCGTGATTCATTCCCAGCGGATTTGAAGCAAAGAAGGTGAAAAAGTCAAGATAGTCCCGTCCGCTTGTAGAGTCGTGCAGGTAGGCACCCTTACTTTTTTCAAGATCAAGTACCATTTCATAACCGTCGGCAAGAATGTGTTTCTGAAGTGTAGGTCGTACGTCTTTTGGGGATATCACGTTGTAAAGCTCCTATTTTTTCTGGATGATCTGCTACTCTAATGAATCATGATAACAAAGTGATGCGACAAAAATCAACCAGTTAATAAAATAGGTCAGATAGGGAGCGATACCACTGAAATTCGGCGACCATATGAAGCTGGAAACAGAGCTATTGCAACCAAATTAAATGAATGTTATGTTTTCTTTTGATTTCTCTCCTTAGTCCCTGCATTTCTTTTCTATAACCAAGAAAAAATATTTGCTAATGTTCGCATATATGCTAACTGCTAATGCATGCGAATTATCAAAATTTACCGAACAGAAACAGGAAATTGCCCCGTTGAAGACTTTTTGCAGGATCTTCCGGATAAGCAAGCAAAAAAGTAGCTTGGACACTTCGAGTCGTCCGTGATTTAGAACAGGTTCCAAGCCAATATCTAAAAAAGCTTAAAGGCACAGATGATATTTGGGAAGTACGTGCGACCCTTGGTAACAATACATTTCGCCTATTGGGTTTTTACGATGGCCCATAATTGATTGTGTTGACCAGTGGATTTGCCAAGAAAACTAATAAAGTTACAAAGCAGGAAATTGAAACTGCTGAAGAACGTAAACGCGATTGTTACCAGAGGAAAGGACTATGAGAAAAGATGATTTAGAAATTTTTATCGACCAGAAAAAGGCAGAAAGCTCAGAGTTTGCAGTGAATTTCGAAGAAGGGTATTTGAATTTCAAAATTGGAGCAATTTTACGTCAGGCTCGTGAAAATATGGGTACAACCCAAGCGGATGTTGCCGAAAAGTTAAACACAACGAAATCCGTAATTTCTCGCATGGAGAATCATGCTGAAGATATTAAGCTCAGCACACTTGCAAAGTACGCGAAGGCATTGGGTAAGAAGGTCAAACTCGACATTCAGTAATCAGAAAACATAACAATGGACTCGTGCTTATCAGTATTGGCTTAGGAGTCGACAACTTACAAACTGGCTGGCAGCACAAGCCAAGAGCCGTTAGCTAACCTGCGAAGGATAGCATAAGCATGTGAACTTCGTAAATAAATAAATGAAGTTATTCGTCTTTTGCCGGGCTATTTATCGATAACAAAATCCAGAACCGTTTTGCGAATAATGCCCACGCACTCCAGCAATTGGTCTTCAGTCATTACAAGGGGTGGGGCAAAACGAATGATATTGCCGTGTGTTGGTTTCGCAAGCAGACCGTTTTCTTTAAGCTTCACGCATATATCCCATGCTGTGGAGCTATCCGGGCTATCGTTGATCTCGACTGCATTTAGTAACCCTTTCCCTCTCACTTTATTAATGAGGGGGCTCTCTTTTTTTAGTTTTTCCATTTCATTCCGAAAGATTTCACCCAGCTTTCGCGCATTCTGTGCCAGGTGTTCGTCACGGACAACATCAAGTGCAGCGATTGCTACCTTAGCAGCCAGTGGATTACCACCGAATGTTGATCCGTGCTGACCGGGCTGAATCACATCCATCACCTCGCTGTCTGCTAATACGGCCGACACCGGGTAGACGCCGCCTGAGAGCGCTTTGCCGAGTATAAGAATGTCAGGCTTTGCGTAGGTTGCGGGCTGGCGCTCACAGTGTCCTTCGCAGCTGCAGTTACCACAAACGGCTAACAGGCTGCCCGTTCGTGCAATCCCTGTTTGGATCTCATCAGCAATAAACAGCGCGTTATGTTTTTCACAGAGAGATTTTGCCTGGCGCATATAATTGTCATCGGGCACCATCACCCCGGCCTCGCCCTGGATGGGCTCCACCAGAAAACCTGCTACGTTCTCTTCTTTGAGGGCAGATTCCAGCTGATCAATACTATCATATTCTACTTTAATGAACCCCGGTGTGTATGGCCCGAAATTTCGCTGGGCACCAGGGTCGTTAGAAAATGAGATTATGGTGGTTGTACGTCCGTGAAAGTTGTTGGTGCAAACAATAATCTTCGCTTCATTCTCGGGAATTCCTTTTCGCTCATAGGCCCATTTTCGGCATATCTTAATGGCAGTTTCAACACCTTCCGCCCCCGTGTTCATGGGCAAAACCTTATCAAACCCAAAATACTCAGTAATATATTTTTCAAAGGACCCGAGTACATCGTTATAGAACGCCCGCGAGGTGAGAGTTAGAGTTTCGGCCTGCTCTCTCAAAGCGCTGATTATTTTGGGATGACAGTGTCCCTGGTTTACAGCGGAGTAGGCTGACAAAAAATCGTAATACCGATTGCCCTCAGGATCCCACACGAACACACCATCACCTTTTGAAAGCACGACGGGAAGCGGATGATAATTGTGGGCGCCATATTGATTCTCAAGGTTAATTGCTTCTTTTGTCGTGGTCATTATAATAAGTTAGTATGTGTGACGGTTTTGAACTCTGAAGATAACGAATAGCAGCTGCAGGAGCGAAAGAGATGTGAAAAGAAATATTTTTCGGTGCTTATACGTTCATTAGTTGTAAGCTGGTAAAAAAAAATAATTACCCGTTGACATGAGGTACAGTAAATGCTTATATTATGAATCTATTAACATCGCGGGGTGGAGCAGCTGGTAGCTCGTCGGGCTCATAACCCGAAGGTCGTAGGTTCGAATCCTACCCCCGCCACTACTTAAAGGCCCAATTGCTCTAAAAAGCATTTGGGCTTTTCTATTTTAAGGCATCTCTGCTATTGAAAATTTCATAGCGCTTAGCTCATTAGATAGTATATCCGACCCGAAGCATCAAAACAGCGATTCTCTCAAAGGGTTGAGCCAAATCCTGAACCACGATATTTAAAAAAAGATCTGCTCAATTTATTTTTGACAGAGTTTTTTATTTATCCTGGCTAATTACAAAGAGAGAAATAACATGCATCACGTACACGTGCTTTATTCAGCGTTATGCAATAAAATATACATCGAAGAGTCATCCGATTTAAGCGTACAATTTATTTATCACTATCAAAGCACTAAGAAAGACTGGACAAGTTGGTATAGGCTCTGGAGATCCGTTTTTTATATGGAAGAATGCGAAAACAGATCAGATGTACAAAAATGCGAAATGCAGCTCAAAAGGGCAGCAGGTCGCAGATGGATTTGGGAAGGGATAATTAAACGTCAACTCAAAAAGTGACATTCAAGGTATTTCCCTGCACATGGGAATAATTGACAAGAGCGTCAGATTCATATCTATTCTAAAACGAACGAAAGCTTATCGTAGCAATGTTTCGATGCTCAATTATATAAACGGTCCTATTTAAACCGGGAACTCTTTGTCCGACTCTCTGCTATTCCTCTCTGTTGCCATTGCAGGGTTTTTTCTTATCTACGGCATACAGTGCCTGCGCTCTCCCTTCATGAAGAAAGAATTTCATCGATATGGAATGAATGATGGTTTACGGAGGGTGACGGGCATCTCCCAGCTTGTAGGCGCCATCGGCCTGCTTACCGGAATTTATTTCAGCCTGCTGGGCTTTCTTTCGGCCTCCGGTTTGTGCCTGATGATGGCAGTCGCTTTCGGTACGCGCCTGAAGATCAGAGATCCCCTGAATCAAACGCTGCCCTCATTTTTCTTTATGATGTTAAACGGCTACCTGGCCTACAAATATTTGCTGCTGGTTCTTAAAAATCTACAATAGACCGATCGCAACCGACAAAACCAGGAAGGTGAAGGCCGGAAGAGCTTTTTTAATCGGATCCTTTACCTTGATGTGCATACTTACGGCTCCCAACATCAAAACTGCGATGCCATATGCTGAATAGGTTTCCAGCGCCGGATATCCCGTAAGAAAAATAGAGGCGAGAAGACCCAAAGCAAAAACGATCTTTAGTCCCCCAATAGTCCACATAAACCATACGGGCAGACCATAGGCTTTAAATTCCTCTTGCAGGTTACCTGCATTTCCTCCCCTCCATTGCGTCTCTTTGCCCGATCTTAACAGCCAGACATTTAATATGCTGAGCCCGACGATTACTTTTAATGCGATGATTAGATATTCCAAAATTTCCCCTTTCTAAATTTTAAACTCTGTTATTAAGCGATGTTCATCTACCTACCATTAATAAAACCAAAAAATGAGCCTATTGCTAAGACTATATTTGATGAGCGTTGATGGGTCGAACTAATATCATCGAATGAGTTTTTTGGAAAATCGAGTCATGCCTGAATAATAATGGTCTATGGATGACTCATCCGGCTACTTCGACTATTGATAGTAGATTTGAAAAGCTATCGTTGATATCACACTAAGAGAAATAATACTTATCACCTCAACTCAACTTCCGTAAAATCTTTAAAAAAATAACCTCAGTTACCTTTAAATAACTCTATGTAGTGCCACATCTGTTATTTTTCATACTGGATAAGCTTCCCATTCAGCCTTCCATTCCAGTCCGCATCTGAAGGCATTTACGTACATAAGGATACTAAAAGCAATTATACCAACTACCACATATAACCAAAGCACCAGGGGTGCGACATATCCGTAGCCCAAAGTCAATGCGCAGCGGCGGCTTTGGGTTAAGAGCAAGTATAAAATTTGGGAGCGCCGTAGGTGCGGTATATCCGGGCCCTTGCAAAACTACCATACCCTCTTTACCCATAGATTATTTTATTGAATCCGATTCAGATGATCTGTTCGAATTTTATGACTGAGGTTGAATTCAGAGGTCGAATGATGCCGCACCTACGGTACTTCTTATCATTCTGGCTTCTTTATACCCCACGGAAATGCTGCGCATTCCCATAGGGCTACGGCTATGCCACCCCGAAACGGGGCTGGTTTCATCCCTGAAGAGTTGATTCCATTCTTTTTGCCTGTGGTCTACAGTTTTAAATGAAATTTATTTTGTAGCCACTACATCCCCATTTTGCGGAAGTTGAGTTAATCATTAAGAGCTCACATTCCTGATTAGCAACAATAGGCTCGAATCATTCGAATGTTGATTTATGAAGTTAAACTTGTAGCGAATTAAATAGCTGAGCTGCCTTCACGCACATCAGGTACTGAATAAAACGAAAAACATTTTCTTCAAAAAAAGTGAAATTCTTTGATCATTCAGCTACTGAATCCTATTTAACCAGCGTCATTTTACGCTCCTGAGTAAAGTTGTCGGTCTGCAGTCGATACAGATATACACCGCTTGCCATACCTTGAGCTTGAAATGTGGTTTCGTAATGTCCCGCTTTTTGGCGTGTATTGACCAGGACCCGGACCTGCTGACCCAGCATATTGTATACCGTCAGCTTTACGTGAGAAGCTTCAGGCAGTTCGTAGCTGATCTGGGTTGAAGGGTTAAAGGGGTTGGGATATGCGTGTTGTAGTTTGAATTCTCCAGGAATGTTGTTGGAAAGTGGCTCTTCTGGCTCAATGTCAGTAATAAGATCAGTAGAATAGAACGAGGACCAAAGTCCGGGAAACGATTGAACATTGTTGCCCGCACTGGATGTGGTCGCAATCTGACCAATACTCCCTTCCAACTGAATGTTACCGGAGCTACTTGGGATTCCTCCGGAGGTGACTGCGTCCAGTTGCAGCTGAACCTGGGCCTGCACGTAATCTGTGGATGTAAACAACATTGTGCCAAGGGTTAAAAATCCTATCAATAGTGCCAGTATGTTATTTTTAGAAGTACGCATCACAATTCTCTTGTTAAAATGGGAGATTTACCTGCAAATAATTTCCTGTTCTAAAGAAAATACCGCTATCAAAAGCATTCTATTCAGAAACCGCAGACCTCTCGTTAGTTTCTTGTTCATTATCTTGAATCTCACTGGCTAACTGATTGATCTGTGCCTGCAAATTTTCCAGCTTGGCAGTTTGTAACGATTCACTTTGCCGGAGCTTTTGCTGAAGGGTCTGAATGTGTTCTTGCTGTTCCTGAATGGCTTGTATGAGTACCGGTACCAGTTCGGAGTAGTTCATGCCCAAATAACCGTCATCTTTTGGTTCCTTAACTACCTCACTGATGACTTTTTCAACGTCCTGAGCTAAAAGTCCCAGGTGTTGTTCTGTCTCACCGGGTGCGTCATTATTTTCATTCGTCCAGGTGTAACCCACTGGTTTAAGTTTAAGTATGTCCTGAAGCCCGTAATCCAGTTCTTCAATATTGCTTTTTAACCTGCGGTCAGAGGTTTGTATGGTGCCATTGGCCGCATATACAGCTGACCATCTCTGAGAAGATGAGCCGAGCATGAGGTCACCGTCACCGCCGGGCTTAAGGCCATCTGCATCTGCAACTATACGGTGCCGGGGACTGAGGAAATCAAACTCAAGAATCCATTCTTCGTTTTCAAAATCAAAATAATGCCAGGCATGGCTTTCACCACCGGTTGCATATCCATAGAAAGGCCATGAATTTGTACCCTCAGTATTAGTATACATTCCTCCAAAGGTATCGTCGAATTCGACTGACGAATGTACCACAAATTTGTCACTCCCGGTAATTGGGGCACTGCGATTGATACCGACAAAGTTATCTTGTAGGTCAAATGCGAGGGTTGGCCTCAATGTTTTGAACACCGCATCAGGATCAATTGATGCGCTGTCTACGGCCCCATAGTCAAGTTTTTCAGACGTGATTGCACGTCTTTGAATGTTGCTGGATGAAACGGCATCTTCGGTTAGCTTGGAAGTGGTTATAGTACCATCATCGATTGAATGGGCGCGCTGTGCATAAGGAACGGTGGTCAGCATGGTCCGTGGCGACAGTTCCTCGCTGCCGTCCACCTGGATTCCCAGGTAAAATGGCCGGTTAAACGTAAGTGTATCAATTGAGTTAACTGCTCCCAGTGTTGACGAAAATACGCCGTTGTCGGTTTCTATATTTTGAGTTTCTTGCCATAAGGCTGTTCCGCCGGATTCCTGATCATACAGACTGAATACCAGTGTATGATTGCCGTCCACAACCGGAGAGCCGTCAGAATTGGTAAGCCGGCCCTGGTAGCTTATCAGCAGTGAATGACTAGACTGAACTTGTAGACTCTTTTCATTTTGTTGTGCTGCCACCTTAGGCACAGAAACTGACTGAATTAAAAATATGATCCCAAGAAATATGAATAGACGTGATAAGGAATTTGTAGAAAATGACATGGATCTGCTCCTGCTCTCTTTATAATTGCAGAACTCCAAAAAATGGGAAAATGCCTGTCTTTTTCATGAACAGTATCATCGAAGAACTTTCACCTGTAAATTCTCTTCACTAAGGTGACCTGCAATCCCATTTGCAGAGTTCTTTTAATTCTAATGTCCATTTAACTTAGTAATAAGGATGCATAAGTTCAATATTATTAGATAGATATGACTACCACGCAAAAAGATAAATGTATATCTGTTGATCAGAATTTTTTATGTTTGAATGTGTCGAAATCAGGAAGATTAGTCTTCAATAAATGAAAGATGTGCCGTTCCTTCCACGGACTTCTGATTTTGGGTCATTTCTTGATTTCTCACGTTGCCCAAGGGATGGTATTATGAAAAAGGACACCCTAATATTCAATGATAGAGCATCTAAGGCATTGTTTTTTTTGGCCTCGATTTTCCAAGTGGCAGCTGTCTGAAAAGCAGGATGAACCCTGAAAGCTTTCCTGCTGAAAATTGGGATCGCTTTCTGGTCCGGTATAAAAGCCAAAGTAAAATTGAAGCAAGCTCTTTAAGGTGTTCAGAATCAAATGAGTCTTATTTGGATTGGCCTGCCAACCACTCCATGATTGTTGCGGGTCGTCCATGCAGTTTTACCAGGCTTCCATCGACATCCCGTCTGGCTTCATTGGCATGAGAGTAAATCCAACTCCAGTGATCCGGATAGCGATAGTCATCTCCACCAAAAAAACCTGTAATATCAACCACGTGATCATAAAAACTGAAGTGCACATTGGGCGCCCCTGCTTTCATCAATTTGTTATAAACCGGCACGACAGTTTGATCCGGTACGGTTGTTCCATCTTCTTTAGCATGAATAAACCAAATCGGTATGTTTTTAATCCGTTCAGCTTGCGAATCTGAGAAGTATGCACCCTGATAAGCCAAAGCGCTTGGGAAAGCAGCAGCAAAAAAGTCGGGATATTCAATAATAAGCTTAAGCACTAAATAAGCGCCATTCGAAGCCCCTCCTAAATAAATGCGATCCCGATCTACATCCCGGTGCCGGGACATATAATTATCAATAAGAGCCTTTACCGCTTTATAGTAAATATCATCTGTCTCACCGCTTGTCGTTGCACCTCCACTATCCATCCAGCGTGTGGGGCTTTGTGGTACGAGAACATGGGCACCTTCAAAAATGGCTTGTATTTCGTCAGAGGCATAATTCGCAGCCCGGTTCGCAACAAGTGGAATAGAAGGATCAACACCTCCTTCACCACCACCATGTAACCAGATAATCAACGGGTGTTCCTCATTATCACTTTCGGGGCTATAGGAGGCATATGACATGGTTACACCATTTTCGTGTGAAAACCTTCCCGAAAGATCAAATTGATCAATAATCGGCATCACCCGATTTACTTCTTCGTTCCACAGCATACCCTTCGCCTCATCACGAATCGTCATCTCATAGTTGATCCAATTGTTGCCACTACAGCCTTCTGTCTGTGAATATTGAATGGGTGAACCGATCGGCTGATTTGGAGCCACGGCCAGCACCAGCGTTATGTGATTGCCTTCTTCCAGTCTTGATCCCTCAGCATCAGATACGTAGCCGTTAACAATTCTTCGACTCCCAAGCACTTGCCCATCAGGGATGGCTGAACAATCTGATGATCGCCGGACCATCACTTGATAATCATTCCAGTTGGCGGAGGTTACCGGCTCTTCTAAAGATAGAATGACCTTGCTTACAGCGGGTCCCCAGTCGTAGCCTTCAATAACAACACCGTACTCGCCATTTGTTGGAGGCGATGTGGCAAAAACACCATTTAGTGATACAAATAGTGCAGCAAGAAATAATAAAACTATCATCTTTTTCATAAGATTTTTGAATTTAGTATACGATTCAGTGCATAACGAGCGCCGAGAATATAAGCTTAATAAACGGCTGAAAATGTAAAATAAGAAACACCGGAAACCATCCCGGCGGCTCCGAGTGTCCAGCTAATGTGCATAGGATGTACCCGGCGTAGGTGCGGGCTTATGCTAATCTAAGCCATAAATCTTGAGGATGCCAAGAAGTGATTCACCGGGGAAAGTCCCTTATCACGGATTATTCGCCAATAAATTTTGTTGCAAACAAAGCGAAATGGAAATTGTGACGAAAGGGTACTGATGTACTCTGAATAAACCATTTTCAATTTCGCCAAAGGCGTGCCCAGGGCGAATGCAATATATAGCTAAATTTCGAAGCCGAACGACAAGGCTTAAATTTGAGCTGTATTCAAGTTTTAATATGTACATTATAATCAGATAATTAATCTTCATGTCACACTTTTTCGTGAATAATCCGGGCTAAGAAGTTCGAATTAATCGAAATCAAAATTATAACTTTTCAATGAGCCTTTTCAGAAGTCTAAAAGAAAAGTGAAGCTATGAGCCCACTGCGAAAAGTACTTTTTACTAAAAAAATGGCCTTCAAAACCCGTGTGAGGGAGCAAAATCAGCCAAATTGGACTTTTCGGAGTGGGCTCAGCTATTATATTAAAAGTGACGTAACCGTAAATTTAGAGAGCATAATGGTCTAAACCGTGAATTGCACCGATTATTCTCTATCAACAATTTTGCCGTCAAGAAGCTGGATCTGCCGGTCGGTTTTTGATGAAAATGAGTCGTCATGCGTGACCATAAGGATTGTCTGATCAAACTCCCGGGTCAGGTTTTTGAGCATATCAAACACAACCGTTGCATTTTTTGAATCGAGGTTGCCGGTGGGCTCATCACAAAATATAATTCGCGGTTCGTTGATAAGCGCGCGGGCAACAGACACCCGCTGTTGCTGGCCACCCGACAGTCGGTTAATTCGTTTGTGAGCCTGATCGGCAATACCCAGAAGGTCCAGTTTTTTGATCGCTTTCTCCTCCAGCTCCTCATGCGGAAGCTCGCTAAGCTTCAGCCCCGGCAGCATCACATTATCCAGTGCGGTGAAGTCTGCCAGCAGATAGTGGAATTGAAAAATGAAACCGATCGACTTGTTCCTTAAATGAGCAAGGTCATGGTTGGTCAGTGTTTTAAGTTCGACACCATTTAGCAGAACCTGGCCTTCATACTCACGGTCAAGCGAGGATAAGGCGTATAGAAGCGTGGATTTTCCGCTGCCTGAAGGGCCGATAATGGATACAAATTCGCCCGGGTTTATGGTTAGGTTAATCTCTTTCAGCACGTGGAACTCCACTGGTTTGTGAAAATACTTATCCAGGTTTTTTGCTTCTAATACGCTTGCCACAGTTATTGAGATCTGATGATGTTGATAGGATCAATGTTAGACGCTTTTTTGGCCGGGAGATAACCGGCGATTCCGGTTGCGACCAGTCCGAAAACAAATGCAAGCAGATAGAAAGCCGGATCAAAGTTGATGCTCAGGTATTCTGATGTTACAAAGCCCTCAATATTGGTCGGAATAATGGAGGTAATCCATGAAATGATAAACCCGAGGACCAATCCGATCAGCCCGCCCAGAAATCCAATGATCAGCGCCTCCAGCAAAAACACGTTCCGGATATCAACATCCGTGTAGCCGATAGACTTCAGAATGGCAATGTCGTTCATCTTTTCATAAATCATCATCGAAAGAATGTTAAATATGCCGAAGCCGGAGACGAGCAGGATGGAGATAATGACCAGGTAGGTGACAATATTTTGAATCCTGAAGACGCTGAATATTCCCTCATTTGCCTCTTTCCAGTCCTCAGCTTTGTACCCGAAGCGGGACTGAAACTCGCTGGCCAGTACACCCGCCTTGTCCACATCCTCCAGTTTTATATTAATGTCGGTGATGTAGTTCCCCGTTACGTTCATCAGCTTTTGAGCGTTTCGAATACTGCTGTAGGCGCGGCTATTATCGAGCTCCTGCAGGCCGGTATCAATGATGCCAACAACCTTCATTTGAAGGGCTACCCCGGCGGGAGATACGGCTGTAATGTTATCGTCCAGCTCCGCACCGAGCGATTCGGCCAAACCGGACCCCAGAATGAGACCGTTATTCACCGTTTCCATGCGGATGATAGACCCGCTCACCATATCGGCATCCAGGTCGAAAAGCCGGTTTTCCTTGCGGATGTTCACTCCGTTGATCACTCCAGACACATCGGCCACACCGAGCTTAAAAATAGCCTGGGTGCTCAGGCTGGGCGATACACCCGTTACCTCGGGGTTAGACTCCAGGATCTCCACGATCTGAAGACCTCTTTTTAGTTTAGGGAGTTCATCTTTGCTTTTGATATTAGACACGGAAATCCACGTTTCATCTTCGGAGTAGATCTTCTTCAAAATCGGCTCGGTTGTCCGGTTTTTATCCTGGTAAATGTGGATGTGGGCAGTGGCGTTGATCGTTTTCTCAATAAAGAAATCCTGCAGGCCGGTAATCACTCCCGCCTGGAAAATAAAGACCGTTATTCCAAACGTAACGCCCAGCATAGATACGATCGTTTGTCGCTTACGGCTCGTAAGATGGGTGTAAACGATCTTCAGGATGGGGAAGCGGTTCATGGTCCGGGTTTTAAGATGACATCTCCTTCGCTGAGTCCGGACACGACTTCCACGTAATTCAGGTCCCGTATGCCGGTTTCAATCTGTTTGCGATTCTCATTTGCAAGAATCACTTCATTCTCGTCGTTTATATAGGTGACCGGAATGACCAGGATATCCTCTTTCTCCCTCACAATAATATTAGCCTCCAGTGCCATGCCCGGATAAAGGGGAGATTTGCCCGGGTTGATGGAGGCTATAACCTTGGCCGTGCGCTCTATGGTGTCGATCCTGGGGTAGATGAGGCTGACTGACCCACTGAGCACCGTGTCTTCAAGTGCGTCCAGTTCAAAGTGCACGGTCTGTCCGGCTTTCACCATCACAATATCTGTTTCATCCACCTGTAGTTCGGTCTCAAACTCGTTGGCGGAACCAATCTCCATGATAGGCCGGCTGCCGGCGACCAGCTCTCCCTCTTTTGGCATAATATCGTAGACTTTACCTTCAATTGCTGAGAGGAGGGTGTAATCGCCGGTCCGGCTTTGCTGGGCAATAAAATTGTTGCGCGCATTATCCAGTTCAACCTCAAGACGAGAGCGTGTTTCGCTCAGTTTCCGTCTCGCTATCTGGTAGCTCTTCAAAGAAGTCTTATACCGAAGCTCCGCGAGATCCAGGGTTTGCCTCGATCCGATGTTATCATCCCGCAGCCGGTGACGTCGCTCGAACTCCGTGGAATCTTGAACAAAAACGGCTCGTGCATTCTCTACCTGTTTTTCAAGCTGCGCCAGGACGTCAGAGTCAGGCGCCGCATGTTTCCGGGCCAGCTCAAGCTGATTCCGGGCAATCTGAAGATTAGCCTCATTTGGCTGATTCTGAAGCTTCGCCAAAGGGGTGCCGATCTCAACGTTTTCACCCACCGAAACCAGGATCTTATCAATTATCCCCGGCACCTTGCTGGTAACCTCGTAGTAGCCTGTGGGCATAACATTACCTGAAGCGTACACGCCCTGAACCAGGTTTTTCCGCTCAACAATAACCTGCTCCCGATCTGAACATCCCAATGCCAGCGTGACAAGCAATAGCAAAAGTGATACAGTTTTGGCAAGATTCATATCATAAAAATTGATTCTCTTCTTAGAGGGCTTTTCAAAAGCAACCCCTTTATAACCAAAATACAGTTCTTTCGGAATAAATATAGTTTCAATGGGAGTCAGTCAAAAAGATATCGGTAAGATGAACGGCTCTGATTAAATACTTTATTTTAATTTTTTCTATGTACGCGTTTTTATTGGTTTTCCCGGCTGGATATATGTAACCTATTTAACGAATGGTGAGATTTTTTCGGTCATATAATCAAATGGAGTGTAAGTGTTGTTTTAATTGTTAAAACATACGCCAATCCAGCTATTTACTTCTTGATTCCAAGTCAATAAATCCATAGTTATGGCACTGGTTTTAAATTAGCTTTAAAATTAAGCACAGCGAATGCATCCGATCGACCTGTCGATCTTTGTTTTTTACATTATTGGACTTTTAGCCTTCGGGTACTTCTTCTTTAAACGAAACAAGGGAGGAGATGACTACTACGTTGGCGGACGTAACATGAGCAGTCTTCACGTGGGCTTGTCTGTAGTTGCCACCGATGTGGGAGGAGGATTCTCAATTGGACTGGGCGGACTCGGATTCGTAATGGGCCTCTCAGGGTCATGGATGCTATTTACCGGCTTGATTGGTGCCTGGCTCGCCGCTGTCTTTCTTATACCCAAAGTAAAACAGAATCCTGCGTTCGACAAAGCGTATACCTTTCCGCAGCTCTTTGGGCATTATTATAGTCCGAATGTGGCTTTTGTGGCAGCTATTATCTCTGCAATAGGCTATGCCGGGTTCACCAGCTCTCAAATGCTTGCGGGCGCAAAGCTGGCCAGCGGCACATTCGCTGATCTTGACCTGCAAACCGCACTCTATATTATGGGGATTGTAGCTGTCGTCTACACCGTGATGGGCGGGTTGAAAGCTGTCATATATACAGATACCGTGCAGTGGGCTCTGCTGATGATAGGGCTGGTATTCGTGGGTGTTCCCATATCATATGTCGAAATCGGCGGGATGGAGGCCATTCGATCTACAGTTGATCCGGCGATGTTGACCTTTTCAAATGTCTCATGGCAGGATATTGTCTATTGGGCTGTTACCATTATCCCAATCTGGTTTGTGGGAATGACGCTCTACCAGCGTATTTATGCATGCAGGGACGAAAAAACAGCGAAAAAAGCGTGGTACTTTGCGGGACTTTTCGAATGGCCGATAATGGCGATTTTGGGAGTGCTTCTGGGGTTGTTCGCTCGTGTAGCCGCCGACCAGGGAATGTTCGATTATCTTGGATCCGCTGATATTTCAGCTACTGATCCGGAAACAGGCCTCCCTATGCTTCTTCGAACCGTTTTGCCCGTTGGGTTCCTGGGTGTTATGATGGCCGCCTACTTCTCAGCAATTTTATCGACGGCCGACAGTTGTTTGATGGCGTCATCAGGAAATATTGTAACCGACCTGATCGGACGATTTACTAAATTTGATCCCGATAGTGGCGGATTCGTTAAAATATCCCAAATTGTGACCCTTATCATTGGCATACTTGCACTTTTACTTGCAAGCGTCATGGAAAATGTTCTAACCCTTATGCTCGACTCTTACGCGTTTATGGTCTCCGGGTTATTTGTGCCCGTTATTGGTGCCTTGTACTGGAAAAGAAGCACGCCCGCGGGCGCAATGGCAGCTATGATTATTGGTGGAAGCACAACCTTAAGTTTACGATATTTAGAGATTGGGCTGCCGTACAATTTGGATCCCAATTTATTTGGAATTACAGCTTCTGCAATTGCATTTGTTGCAGTAAGTCTGTTAACAGAAGAGAATCAACCTAATTAAATTGAATGGACATTCAGTATAGCATCATTGAATCAGATAAAATCAATCCAACCGATTTTGGACGGGAACAGATTGCTGACTTTCTGTATAAACACCTTGATGAATTTGGCGACGAAAAAGAAGCAATACTGAAATGTATTGCCTATGCCTATGGAGATGGTCCCGGGAAAGACGGATTTATCCTGGTCGCCCACGAAGCAGACGAGATTCTGGGTGTTGTAATTATCAACAAAACGAATATGAGCGGGTATATTCCTGAAAACATTTTAGTTTATATTGCTGTGCACTCTAAAACGCGTGGACAAGGTGTAGGAAAAGAGTTGATGAAACAAATTATAGAAAACACAAAGGGTGGTATTGCCCTGCACGTTGAGCCGGAAAACCCCGCGAAGTTTTTATACGAAAAATTTGGATTCACTAATAAATACCTCGAAATGAGGCTTGAAAAATAAATGGCCTACGTAAAACTCTACCGAAGCGAACTGCGCCATAATTACGAATATCTGGATAAGCTGTTCAAGTCGAATGATATCAAATGGGGAATCACAACAAAGCTCTTGTGTGGTAACCGCGACTTCATCAACGAGGTGATCGATCTTGGAATAGGGGAAGTACACGATTCCCGCATCAGTAACCTGAAGGTTGTTAAAAATATCGATCCCGATACGGTGACGATTTACATCAAACCGCCCCCGAAAGACACTATTCCCGAGCTGATTAAATATGCCGATATCAGCCTGAATACCGAGCTGTCGACAATGCACGAGCTGTCGGAAGAAGCTGTGCGCCAGGATAAAGTCCATAAAGTGATTATAATGATTGAGATGGGCGATCTTCGGGAAGGCGTGATGCGCGACGACCTCGTGGATTTCTACGAGAAAGTGTTCCGGCTGCCGGGGCTCGAAGTTGTGGGGCTTGGCACTAATCTGAATTGCCTGCACGGTGTGATGCCCGATGGTGATAAACTGATTCAGCTGGCCCTTTATAAACAGATTATTGAGTTAAGGTTTAAAAAGAAAATTCCACTTGTGTCGGGCGGTACCACAGTGACCATTCCACTGCTGCTAAATAATCAGCTGCCAAATGGCATCAACCATTTCAGAGTTGGAGAGGCATTGTTTTTCGGCAAGGATCTCTTTTCTGATGGTGTGATCAATGGTATGAGTGACCAGGTGATGGAGCTTTACACACAAATTATTGAAATCTCGGAAAAACCGATGGTTCCGACCGGCGATCTTGGTACGAATCCACAGGGTAAAACGGCCGAGATTAACGAGAAAGACCGTGGCAAGACAGCCTATCGCGCAATCGTTGATATCGGCACGCTCGATATTCAGCCAAACTACCTTATTCCCGTCAATGATAACCTGACGATTTCAGATGCCAGCTCGGATATGCTTGTGCTTGATGTGGGTGAAAACCCGGAAGGGTATAAAGTCGGTGATATGATCCGCTTCAAGCTCAAATACATGGGTGCCCTTGGGTTGATGAGCTCTGATTATATAGAGAAGAAAGTTGCGGATTGAACTGGAGTTTCTACGGTTGAGTTTTTAGACTCTAATTGAGGTTTGTACTTACATTTAACAGTTCTTTGTAAAGGCTCTTATATAGATTTCTTAAACCATACGGATCATTCAAGGTATTAACCGTCATTTGATAAAACGAGTTATGTTGCTTTTGCAGATTCTTCATAAAACGAAAAAGCACCGTTTTATTCCCCCAAGGGACAGGCAGAATGACAATAACTTGGCTGGGGTATAGGGCGGCGTGACGACAAGACGATATTGAGAACGACTACTGTGCCTACGCCGCCCACACACTAACCAAAGAGCGTGTCATCCTGAACGAGCCATTGCAGTTTATGGCGCAGAGTCCCAAAGGGATGTAATCAAAGGATCTGCAAAAGCAATGGACCATATTTTCAAAATATTCTCTTTGCTATTTTTCATTAAATTTGCCGTCAACCCACAAACTTCCCTAAAGAATCATAAATCATTCAAATGGATGTCTAAATAATTAATTTGAGGTTAGAAGACATACCATATAAAATTCCGACGTGAAAGAAACTAAGATTAAATCTTCGCCGGTAATGAAGCCGCCGTTTCGGCCTATTCCAAGAATGGATTTTGAGAACGGATTCGATCCGGCCCGGCTGAAACAGGGCTGGGCCATAGGCGGATATAACGTACACCGCCGGAATATGTACATCGCGCCGCAGTACAAGAATGAGCGAAATGTCCATATGGGTGTAGACATCTGGGCACCGGCTGGAGAGCCTGTTTTTTCGGCTCTTGATGGAGTGGTTGCCTACAGTGCATTTCACGATCAGGACGGAAATTATGGTGCGACTCTCGTTTTGAGACATATAATAGGAGGGGAGACATTTTATGCTCTCAGTGGTCACCTGTCGCGGTCATCACTTGAGCATTCAAAAACGGGAAAGAAAGTGTCGGCCGGTACGCCGATCGGCTGGCTTGGCGAACCTCACGAAAACGGGAACTGGCATCCTCACCTGCATTATCAGCTCTCCAGAACGGATCCCGGCGAAGCAGATATGCCGGGTGTTGTATCTGATCATTCAAGAGAACAGGCGAAACAGATATATCCTGATCCGGAGAAAGTTTTGGGTTCGCTGGTGGGATGAGTAAAACCTCTCCTCCGCGGAGGAGACAGCGTTTGAGCGTCCAGCGAAGACGCAGAGGTGGGTCATTTCAATCACTGCGCTGTAATTCAACTCCAAACTTCCATCCACATGAAACCCACCCCTGACCTGCTAAAGTATTGCTGTGCAATATTTTTCAGGTCTGTCCCCTCCCGAAAGGGGAGAAATAAACCTCTCCTCCGCCGGAGGAGACAGCCACCAAAGCGACTGCCGCAGGCAGAGCAGCGACGAGGCAGAGGTGGGTTGTTACGATATTGGCGCATAGTGCATAAAAGTAGCTGCTCTATTAAATGATACTGGAAATCAAAGATTCCCTGTGATGGTGTGCCTTTTTTAGTACCTTCAAAAAAGCTCAGTCACACTATGCAAACAAACAAACAAATAAATAATTAAAGCTTATCAGCCCGAATGCTTACCGATACCCAGGTGAAAGAAATACAGAAGATCAGGCAAACGCTGCATAAATATCCTGAATTGTCGGGGACCGAAACAGATACGGCATCGTTCGTGAAAGGTTACCTGGATCGGTTTGGGGCGGATGATATCGTGACCGGAATCGGGGGTGATGGACTCCTGGGGATTTTCAACGGCGCCAATCCTGATAGTGGTCAAACGCTAATGATTAGGGCTGAGCTCGATGCCCTGGCTATTCATGAGCAGTCAGATATTGAGTACAAATCCGGGAATGACGGTGTGATGCACGCCTGTGGCCACGACGGTCATATGGCCATCGTATTGGGAGTTGGGAAATGGCTGAAGGAAAACAGGCCCGACCGGGGCAGAGTCATCCTGCTGTTTCAGCCAGCGGAAGAAACCGGGCTGGGAGCCGGGGAGATGCTGAAGGATAAAGCACTTAAAAATTTAAAGATCGATCGCGGTATCGCCCTTCACAATCTGCCGGGCTACAAAAAGAATACCGTTTACATAAAAGATAATACATTCGCGTCTGCATCTGTGGGCATGAAAATTCAGTTTCAGGGTCAGAGCAGCCATGCGGCTTATCCCAGGGAAGGAATCAATCCGGCGTTATCAATTTCAGAGCTGGTCCAAAACTTGGAACGGGTTAAAAAACAAGCTCTTCAGCACGACAAATTCAGGGTGTTGACGGTAACCTATATAAAACTGGGTGAACCCGCGTTCGGAATAAATCCCGGCCGGGGTGAAATGGGTGTAACTGTTCGGGCCGAAACGGATGAAGGTATTTCCGAAATGATAGGCCACGTCAAACATGAGCTTTCATCTGTTAAGAAAATGTTTAAAGGCACTATATCAATTGAACAGCGTGAACCCTTTTCGGCTGTCATAAACGATGCAGAAGGCGTCAATAAACTGACATCAATAACGAAGAGCCTCGATATTGAAACCCAGATACTAAATGACCCCTTTGCCTGGAGTGAAGATTTTGGAGAATTTCGAAAAAAGTGTCCCATTACTCTTTTTGGCCTTGGGGCGGGTGAAAACTCTCCGGCCCTGCATTCCGAAATCTATAATTTTGATGATGATCTCATTCCTGTTGGGACGTCCATATTCTGTGAATGCATAAATAGAATAAACAATGGCTAAACAATTTTTACGCCCCTCTTATATAGAACTCGACCGGTCGGCCCTTGAAAACAACCTTCAATTTATTAAATCCAATGCTGCCAATGGGCTGAGAATTTCGTCTGTCATAAAGGGGAATGCATATGGGCATGGTATATCAAATTATCTTCCAATCGCCGAAAAATGCGGCATAGATCATTTTTCAGTGTTCTGTGCGGATGAAGCTGCCGGCGCATTTAAATACAAAACGAAGGAATCCACAGACATTATGATAATGGGGATGATTCGAAATGATGAGCTCAAGTGGGCTATTGATCATGGAATTGAATTTTACCTCTTTGAAAAAGACCGTCTTGAGTCAGCAATAGAAGCGGCCAGTGAGATAGGGAAAAAAGCGCGTATCCACCTACAGATAGAAACAGGGATGAATCGAACAGGCTTTGAGGAAGACCAGTGGCACGACATATTTAAGCGGGTAAAATCAAATAAAGACCACCTTGACCTGAGAGGGATTTGTACCCATTATGCTGGGGCCGAAAGCGTGGCAAACTACTACCGGGTGCAAAATCAGGATAAAGCGTTCAGAAACGCTATCGAGGTTGCAAAAACGGTATTTTATGAACTGCCCACCCTCCACGCGTCAAGTTCGGCCGCTTTTTTAACCTATCCCGATATGCATTACGACATGGTGCGAATCGGCATTGCCCAGTACGGGTTCTGGCCAAGCCGTGAGACCTACATGCATGTATTGAAGCAGAATAACTCATTCACAAAAGATCCGCTCATCAGGGTTCTGAACTGGAAAAGTGAGATTATGAGTACAAAATGGGTCGGAGAGGGAGAGTTTATCGGATATGGAAACGTATTTATGACAAGCCGGAAAATGCGAATTGCAACAGTTCCCATCGGCTATTCGCATGGATTTGGCAGAAACCTGACTAATGCGGGTTATGTTCTCATCAAAGGAGACAGAGCACGGGTTGTTGGTCTGGTGAATATGAATATGCTCACGGTGGAAATAACGGATATGCCTGATGCCAAAAAAGGAGATGAAGTCGTAATTATTGGCAAGCAAAACGGCCAGGAGATCACGGTGGCGTCGTTTGGAGAGATGAGCAATAATCTGAACTATGAAGTTCTGACGCGGCTTCCGGCAAGAATTCCAAGAGAGGTTTTGGGCATCTGATAATCAGCGGTTTTCTCTCATTCTTTTCCCGGATGACGTTGAATTTTGGATGCATCAAGACTATAAAATAGCATAAAAAATTGAGTGAAATGTTAGTGCATCCTGGGTTGTAAACAGTTGTAAAGAGGGTGGCGAACGAGCAGAATCTGGAAATTATTTAAAAAAAAATCACGGAAATCTTGGTTGGAGGCGTTTGCAAAAATAAAAGTAAAACGTCTAAATGAAGAGAGTTCCCTTAAATGAAATATAAATTTCAAGTAGTAAAGTACTGTTATTAATTACTTTAATAACCTTATTTATTTAGGAAGTTAAAACGCGGTAGTCAAAAATAAAACTCTTACGTGTATTAACAAGTAAAGGTTTCGAATCTGTTTTTTTTGATTCAAATAATTGGTTAATTGTTAGAGGATTTAAGTGAAAGCTTAAAAAAGTGTTCAACAATGAACAATTATTAACAATAATATAAATAAGATTTGAGGTTACGTATGTTTAAAAAGTTACTGACCGTAATAACTATTTTGCTGTTTACGTTTCAGCTAGCCTACTCTCAGGGTAGTGTATCTGGGACGGTAACAGACGCAAGAACTGGCGAATCACTGCCTGGAGTAAGTGTCGTTCTAACTGAAATACAGCGTGGTGCTTCAACCAATATTGATGGTGAATACACAATCAGTGACGTCCCATCTGGATCCTACACATTAAGAGCCAGCTTTGTAGGATATAGAACATTTGAAACTACTGTAGATGTTGGAACTGGAGAAGTTGTCCAGAATATAAGCATGAGAGTGGATGTACTTGGCTTGGATGATGTAGTAGTAACTGCACTTGGTTTTGAAGCAAACGCGGATCAATCGGGGAATTCAAGTTCTCGCGTTAGTGGTGAAGCTATCGCAGGCAGTGGTGAGACAAATGTTGTTTCGGGACTTTCTGCTAAAACAGCCGGTGTTAATATTGTCAGTACGTCCGGTGATCCGGGTGCTGCCTCAAGAATACTAATTCGTGGTGCAAATACAATTTCAGGTGATAATGAGCCATTATTTATTGTAGATGGTGTTCCGGTTTTCAATTCATCAATTGGTACTGGCGTAGCTGGTGTGGCTCAGCAATCACGTATTAATGATTTGAATCCCGATGACATCGAATCAGTAAGGATTTTGAAAGGCCCCTCTGCTGCGGCTGTATGGGGTTCACGTGCTGCTAACGGAGTGGTGATCATTGAAACCAAAACAGGTCAAGCTGTCTCTGGCGAGAAAAAAGTAGCCATTTCATTTACCTCTAATGTTTCCTTTGATGAGCTAAATAAAACTCAGGATCTTCAAACCAAGTTTGGCCAGGGGTTTGGTGGAGCTTATGGTTTTGGCAGTGCATTTTCCTACGGTGATAAAATTGCAAACCGTTCGGGCGGAGCAGATGTTATGGACACCTCTCCCGGTAATGCCTACATAGGTCCTGATGGGGAAACATACGGTGTTATAACCGAAAAGAACTCCAGGGAAACCTTTGATCACTCACGAAACATGTTCCAGACCGGCCTTAAGCTGGATAATTCGTTATCGATAAGCGGTGGTGATGAAAATGGTACTTTTTATTTGAGTGCATCTCACTTAAATCAGGAAGGTATCATACTGGATAACAGTAATTATGAAAGGACAGCTTTTCGGGCAAATACAACACGATACTTCGACAAGTTGACCACAACCGTGAATGCTGCATACAGTAAAGTTGAAGCCGACCGTATCCAGCAGGGATCCAACGTGTCGGGACTTTTATTGGGTGGATATCGTACAGCACCCGATTTTGATAATAGTGTCTATACTGTTGATTACATTAGCGCAGATGGAAGTATTATACCAGACCGTCATAGAAGTTATCGGAATCCTATTGGAGCTGGAATAACGCCTATCTATGATAATCCACGGTGGACGATTGAAAATGTAAATGATGAAACGTCTGTTAATAGGCTGTCTGGAAGCACCGAACTATCGTATGATGCTTCATCAAGTATCAACGTAACACACCGTTTAGGATTAGATTATTATTCAGATAGAAGAAACACTGTGTTTCCGATTTATGCAGCTGGAAATCCAACGGGTGCTCTTACAGAGCAAACATTGTCACAATTTCAAATTAATTCTGATTTAATCGCCCGGGCATCTCACACGTTTAACAACGACATCTCGGGATCTGCTTTGATAGGCTGGAATATAAACCAGAGAAATTTTGATAATTTAGGTGCAAGCTCATCAGATATAATATTGTCAACATTTCCACGTGATGTTTCAAATTATATAAGCAAGAATCCATTTCAGTCTAGATCAACTGTGAGAACCTCTGCTTTGTATGCAGTACTTAACTTCACGCTATATGATCAACTGTTTTTGGAGCTGACCGGACGTTCTGAAAGTGCCTCTACTTTTGGACCTGATACGGATAATACTTTTTTCTACCCTTCTGCTAGTCTGGCATGGCAATTTAGTGAGCTTGATGCCTTTGACGATTTAGGATGGCTAAGTTTTGGTAAGCTTAGAGCTTCTTATGGTGAAGCTGGTATTCAGCCAGGGCCTTACAATACTTCTACTAACTTCTTTCAGGGAGCATTTACAAGCAGTTGGGGAGATGGATTGAATCCTGAGGCATATGGTGGTGGATTTGCAAGAACAGCATCCGCTGGTAATCCAAGACTTCAGGTGGAAAGAACGTCAGAGTTTGAGATAGGTACTGATCTTAGATTTTTTGATGACAGACTTAATTTGGGTCTTACTTATTACCAGACTGAAACAACAGATGCAATTTTACCAGTCACAAGACCCCCGTCATCAGGATTCTCTTCACAGGTTGCGAACGCAGCATCTCTCGAGAATAAAGGATTTGAGGCTGAAGTTGAATTTGAAGCAGTTAGATCCAGAGATTTCAGTTGGATTATTACTGGTAACTGGTCCAAGAATAATAACGAAGTTACCTCACTTGCGGGCGCTGACGAAGTAGGTCTTGCAGGTTTTACCGGCTCAACATCTTCCGCTGTTGTTGGTGAGCCTTACGGTGTATTGTTTGGTGGCCAATGGAGAAGAGCGAGTCAGTTCCCTTTGAGCAGTGCGGAAGAAGCTGATGGGTTTACAGTCGGTAACGAGGGTATCATACTCAATCCAACTGGTTTCAGAGTTCAAGCAGATGCCGAGGGTGTTGTAGGAGACCCAAATGCAGACTGGAGAGCCGGTATCGGAAGTACCATAAATTATAAGAATGCGAGCCTCAGTCTGTTAGTTGATATTAAACAAGGTGGAGACGTTTGGAATGGTACAAAAGGTGCCTTGTATTATTTTGGCCGAAGTGCTGACCAAACAACCGAAACAACTATAACAGCTGAACAAGCCGGAGAATTAGTAAATGTGTTTGGTGAAAGTCCATCTTCAGCAGCGGATTATGCTACCTATACACAAAATGGTGATGGTGGCTACACATTTCGTGGAACCGTTCAGGACTTTGGTGCCGGACCTGTCATAATAGATGACTCTTACTATTGGGGGGGTCCTGGATCTGGGTTTACCGGTCCTTTCGAGCAATTTATAGAAGACGGTAGCTATGTAAGGTTGAGAGAAGTAGGTGTTAGTTATAACTTCAACTCAGCGAGTTTCAGAGAATTCACAGGTTTATCTTCTATGAGTATAGCTGCTAAAGGTAGAAACCTCCTCCTTTTTACTGATTATTCAGGTATCGATCCTGAAACCAATCTTACAGGAGCATCTAATGGATTTGGCCTCGATTACTTTCAAAATCCGAATACCAGATCTTGGTTCTTCACTTTAAAAATTAATTACTAAATAATAAATCATACTGACATGCTAAATTTCAGAAAATATATTTTTATAGTACTGCTTATAGCAGGTATGGTTGGATGCGATACTGTTAATACGTCATTTACTGATGGCTATTCAGAAGATCCAAATAACCCAACGGATGCCCCGGGAGATCAAGTTTTTGCTGCGGGGCAAATAGCAACGATCACATTTCTTGAGTCACATACGGCACGACTAACAAGCATGTGGTCTCAATATTTTACCGGATCTGATCGGCAATACACTGCATTGTATAATTACACAATTCAAGGTGGTACGGAGTTCGATAGCAATTGGTTTTTAGCCTATACACGGGCTTTAACTAATCTTCAAATTGCACGAGAAAAGTACAATGAAAGGGAAATTATTCCAGAAGTTAACGTGGCAGCAACTAAAGTCCTGGAAGCGTTAGTAATGGGGCAAGTTGCTTCACTTTGGGGTGATGTACCTTACAGAGAAGCTAATCAACCAGATGAATTCTCTGAACCCTCTTATGATCCACAATCACAGGTGTACAGTGATATTGATCAACTACTGAATGAAGCTATATCTACTTTTGAAAGTACGACGGCCGCAGTCTCTAATGATATTACATCCTTAGAGGGATCCAACGATGGATGGCTTAAAGTTGCGTATACTTTGAAAGCACGATATTTGATGCATGTTGGGGATTATCCAGCAGCAGCAACAGCAGCAGCAAATGGTATCGATGCTGCTGATGGTAGTGGAGATCTGTTGGCAGTTCATGGAGTCGAAACTAACCGGAACATGAATCTGTATCATAACTTCGCTGTTCAGCAGCGTTCAGGCTACCTGCGTGCAGGTGATTCCCATTCAGCCGTATTGTTGGAAAATGGTGATAACGCCAAAACAACAGAAGCTGACAGATATTCTTATTACTATAACGGAACCGGTGGAGATAGAGATTTAAATCTGGATGATGGTTTTGCTGCTGCAGACGCTTCTTTTCCTCTGGTGACATACCTGGAAAATCAGTTGATTATCGCTGAAGTTGAGGCCAGAAATGGAACAACAGCAGGTAATAATAATGCAATTACAGCATTAAACAATACCCGTGATTATCTCAACAATCAATTTGGTGCCGGTAATTATTCAGATCTTGCATTATTGGATTTCCAAACCGGAGGTATCTATGACGGTACGTCCATTTTGCAACATGTTTATAACTGGACATACCTGGGATATATAGGTCAAATTGAGGGGTACAATTTTCTCCGGAGAATTGATTTCGATGTAGATGGACTTAGCCCGGTTACTGGGTCTGAATTTCCATTGCGGTTTATTTATCCTCAAACGGAAAGAAACACCAATCCAAATGTCCCTAGTCCGGCTCCCGGATCATTTGATGCTACCCCCGTTAATCAATAAATACCACATTTCTTAAGTATAAAACTCCGGTGATTAGCTTCACCGGAGTTTTTTTTGCGCATAACATACTGTTCTTGAAATGGCGTAAAGACATAGTTCGCTCAAATGTCGGTGGAAAGATTTATTTTCTAACAGGTGGAATGAGTGACAGTCTATCACATTATTCATGGGTGACTCATCTTAAGACTTGTGCTTTCTGTACATTTCTATTGGTATGCACTCGTGTCAAGTCAATTCTCGTTTGTTGAATAAAGATCTGATAGTATTCCCGGAGCCAGTCTTTTTCTGGTACCGATCCCTCAGTGCTATGCCGGGTTTCTTTCAGTACCTCATATCTAACATATGAGCGTCAAAATTCAACGCTTTCAAAACCATTGTATGCTCACGGGTTGCTTACGATATTTTATATATGATGTAACACTTATTGGCAATCTTAACTGAACTTCCGACAACAAGATTTTTCAGGCCTATACTAAATTGAAATGAACCTGGTTATTGAATATGGTGATTTATAGGAAAGTGTAAGGTAAGAGTCCATTATTTACTACCCGATCTATTGAGATGATATTAGAAATTGTTCAATCCGCCAGTTAAATCACAAATAAGATGGGCCGCTAATACTGAGGTCTCTAACAAAGAATTTATTGAGGAATTGTAAGAATAACATTCAATTTGATAAAAAGATCAGAGATCACAAATAACCGCTGATCGAAATTCCGAAAAGCTAATATTAATACAATAAAACACTTATGTACGCGAATAAATTAGGAATTTAAACCGAAATAAGTTCAAAATAAACGCTGAATGAAATACTTGGTTAAATATTTCTAAAAAGGCTATTCTTTAAAAGAATAATGTGATATTATAGAGCAGGAGCTTAATAAAAAAAAGACTGCGTGATGATGAAGCGATAAATCTATGCTTAAACATCATAAATTACACATGTTTAGAATTAACCCATCTACGATCTGAAAGATAATATTTGCTAAGGATAAACTTTGCGTTAAAAAATTGCTTTGCTTTCATTAGTCGTTTTACTAAGTTTGTCACCGTTCTAAAAATGAATGGCAATCCTTGCTTTTCATAATTCAAAACACAAGCTAAGAGGTACATATGTTTAAGAAGTTTCAAATTAGTTTGTTGCTTTTCCTTTTCAGTGCATCAGTGGTATTTGCCCAGACTGGTACACTTACAGGAACTGTAACAGATGCTCGAACCGGAGAAAGTTTACCGGGAGTAAACATTTTAATTACAGAGTTGGAGCGTGGTGCATCCACGGATGTCTCTGGTCAATTTTCTATTTCAAATATTCCATATGACACTTACAATGTAAGGGTCACTTATATTGGATATGAAAGTCAGTCACGTGAACTACAAATCGATGCTGAAGTTGTTGAATTAAATATTGCATTAGAAGAAGACTTAGTTGGCATGGATGAGGTTATTGTTACCGGCTATACTGATCAAAGCCGAAACAAAATAACCGGTTCTATAACTACTGTGACTTCGAAAGATTTTGAATTTATACCGGTTGCTACTTTTGAGCAAAGATTGCAAGGTAGAACACCTGGTGTATTTATAACAAGTGGTTCCGGACAGCCAGGTACAGCCTCTACTGTACGTATCCGTGGATCAGCATCGATTACAGGTGGTAACAATCCGCTGTATGTAATGGATGGTGTGCCTATTAGTGCAAATGACTTTGCTTCCATTAACTCTAATGATATTGAGTCTATTTCGGTTCTCAAGGATGCAAGTGCAACCGCACAGTATGGATCTCGCGGATCTAATGGTGTTATCCTCATTACGACAAAAAGAGGGGCGGTAGGTGCTACGCAAATCCGGTATACAACTCAAGTTGGTGCGTCTGTTTCAGGTGATCCAAAATTTGATATGATGAATACCGAAGAGAAGCTAAGGTTTGAAGAGATTCTTGAAACAGGTGCCGGCTGGGCATCGTCTCCAAACAATCCAGACGCAACATTGGATCGGAGTACACTTCTTGAGACAAACAGAGACTGGGCCGAGACCTTTTTTAGAACAGGTACATCAATGACGCATGACTTAAGCGTTTCTGGTGGTAATGAAACTATACGTTACTTTGTGTCAGGTAGTATCTTTGGTCAGGAAGGAATTGGAATTCGTTCAGAACTTGATCGGTATTCCCTGCGTGTGAATACAGACATTAATGCAACCGAAAATTTTGAAGTTGGATTTAATGGTACCGGTTCATATAGTGAGTCTTCTTTTATTGAATCTGAAGGTGGGGTAGCTCTGGCGAATCCATTTGCTGCAGCTTATCTTGAAAACCCATATGTAAAACTCTATAATGATGATGGGACATTAAATACAGGTCCGGGTTCTACCGGGGCGAACGCTTTTGAGCGTCTTCAAAATGACATAAATGACAGAGATGAGTTTAAGTTTGTTGGGCAAACTTATGGTCAATTCATTTATGATAACTTTGTGTTTCGACAAGAACTGTCTCTGGATTTTAGAGAAAGATCTTTTGATCGCTGGATTGACCCGACCACTTTTGGAGGACAATCAGTTTCTTCAGGAAATTCGGGATTGTTAAGCCGTTCATATAACAGGCTCTCAAATTTCACTACCAATACCAGTATTCGATATAGAAATACGTTCGCAGGCCGTCACCAGGTCGATGGATATGTTGCAAACGAATTCATCCAAACTAACTTTCAAAGCTTCGGATACACAGGATATGGTCTGAACGAAAAATTGGGTGCCACTCCTGCCAGTATAAGTCCGGGAAGTGAAGACAATCCAGAGCTTATTCCAGGTGTTGGCGGAGGTATTTCTGATAGAGCACTTTGGTCTGTGTTGGGTGTTTTTGATTATTCTATGGATAATAAGTACAATTTTAAGGCCACTTTAAGAAGAGATGGCTCTTCAAGATTTGGGGCCAACGATCGCTACGCTTGGTTGTGGTCATTCGGTACATCCTGGGTAGCGAGCAGTGAAGCCTTTCTGTCTGATAATGATATTATTTCGAACTTGATCGTAAGAGCAAGCTATGGAAAAACGGGTAACCAGTTTGGTATCGGAAACTATCAGAGGGTCGCAACATTTGCTACGGGTACTTTTGCTGGCGAAAGTACAATATTTCCAAGCTCTCCGGGTAATGATGACCTCCAGTGGGAAACAGCGTATAAGTTAAACCTTGGCGTTGATTTCAGTCTGTACGAAGGTAGATTAAACGGTACACTTGATGTGTATAATGAGAACACCGAAGATCTGTTTATAGATCAGCAACTTTCAAGAACTGCTGGATTTACCAGCCTTGAAATTAATGCCGGATCTATGCGTAACAGAGGTATTGAAATTGGTGTGGATGGTGACGTAATACGTACCAGAGACTTTCTTTTGAACCTGAACGCTAACTTTTCTTACAACCAAAATGAGATAACAGATCTTGGACAGGTTGATGAGTTTGAGCTGGGCACTTCTATTATTCGGGAAGGACTTCCATTAGGTACGCATTATGTCGTAGAGTGGGCCGGTGTTGATCCTGCTACTGGTGCTCCGCTATATGTTGACCTTGATGGTAATGTAACACCAAACTTTTCCAACGATTTCGCTAAAGCTGATTTTGGCAGCTGGCTTCCACCTACAACCGGTGGATTTGGACTGGACTTTTCATGGAGAAATCTATCAGTTAGGTCTCAGTTTAATTACTCGTACGGTAACAAAATCTTCAACAACCAGTTGTTCTTCCAGGAAAATCATGGTTTTGCCGGCTTTAATCAGCGACGGGTGATGTTGGATATCTGGCAAGAACCAGGTGATATTACTGAGGTTCAATCAAACGAATTTCCAAGACAGTTTACATCTAAAGATATTGAAGATGCATCTTACATAAGATTTAGAAACTTATTGGTTTCGTACACGTTACCTGGCCAGTTATTCAATAACCAGGTCAGAAATATCAGGATATTTGCCCAGGGACAAAATTTAGCGACCTGGACAGCTTTCACTGGATTTGATCCGGAAGAGGGTAACAATATTGCTCAATATTCTTATCCGTTACCCCGGATATTCACGGCTGGAATTGATATAAACTTTTAATAAAGTATAAGAATGAAGAAACTAACATTATTTTTAGTAGCAGTAGGTATAATCGCGCTGTTTACATCGTGCGATGATGAATTGGCTACGTCCCCATACGATTCTATCGATGCGGATGCAGCCTATCAAACCGTTAGTGATCTTGATGCCGGTGCATTAGGTGCTTACGCAACAATATCAGGCCAAAATATTTATGCGATAAATGCATTAATGACTGACCAGCTCAGAAGAGCAGATTCCAACACCGGACAAGGGATGCAGATTTTTAATCACAATATTATTGCCGGAGACGGTACTATTGAAGGTGCATGGGCCAATGCATATATAGTGATTGATAGAATAAATCGTGTCCTCGAGGCAATCGAAACTATTGAACCTCAAAATGCTGATGAGACTTCTTTGGTTGAGCGTATAACAGGTGAAATGCTTGCCCTGCGCGCCTATCAACATTTCGATCTGTACAGAATTTATGTGGATTATGATGCTGATGGCAGTGGACTGGCTGTTCCCTATATGACAGAATCTGTCATAGGATCACCAGCAAGAGACACAAAGGCTGATTTCTTTAGTGCCCTTGAAGCCGATCTTTCACAAGCAAATAATTTGCTAAGTTCTTTTGGGTTTTATTCAAACCTTCGAATGAACTTGCATGCCGTAGAAGGACTACAGGCTCGTGTAGCACTGTACCGGGAAGATTGGTCATCGGCAATTGATCACGCTTCTAATGTGATTGATGCAGTGAGTCTTACAAGCAGGACAGACTACCCCAACTTATGGGATGACAGCCTTCAGGGTGAAGTAATTTTTAAACTAAGAAGAACAGATGGTACCATTAATCTGACTGAAAGATCAGGCAACGATGATATCTTCTTCTTTGCTTCAAACGAACTCTCATCATTGTATGACGAGACTGACGATATTCGGTTTTCAACATTTTTTCAAAGAAATGCACCGGATGAAGTTCAGGTTTTTAAATACAATAAAAGAACAGATCAGAAAAACGTAGCGGATATAAAAATGATGCGCGTTTCTGAAATGTATCTTTTACGTGCTGAGGCATATGCTCAACCGGGTCCAACCCAGGATCTGGGCGCAGCTGAATCAGACATGGATGCTTTGAGAGCGGAGAGGCTTGCAAGTCCCATTCCTGTAACTTATAGCAGCTCACAAGATGCTATCGATGATATATACGTTGAAAGAAGACTGGAACTGGCATATGAAGGGCATAGGTTCTTCGACCTCAGAAGAGCTAACCTGCCTATTACCAGGCTCGAAGAGGATATTGATGGAGCTACGAATACAGAAACGGAGTTTCTTGCTGCAGATGACTATAAAATGGTTTATCCCATTCCACAGTCAGAGATGTTCGCAAATGATAATATGGTCCAAAATGAAGGTTACTAATTATGTATAAACTGAAATCATTATTTTCAATATTTACGGCTCTTATTATTACGGCTTTGTTATTTACAAGCTGTGATACACTAAGCTTTGAAGAAGCAGATAAAACTTACGATGGTGACGTTAAAGTTAAATTTACCAACTCGTCAGTAACGCTCTTTGCAGAGGAAGATCAGGATTCACAGTCCATTGAAGTCTCTACTTTGAAGCCGATATCTGAGGCCAGAACATATTCATTTGTTGTAGTTGATGATGAGTCAACCACAGCTGTTGCCGGTGAGGATTATACACTGGTAAGTAATGAGTTTACAATTCCTGCAAATGAAGTAATTGGGCAAATCCCGATCACATTGCTTAAGGATAATTTGGGCGATGCCCCGACTCTTCATCTGCAAATATCTTCAGATGAAGTTGCCTCATACAACGCAAATGTTATCGTAACACTGCGCCAGTTTTTCCCTTATAATCAAGCGGACTTTGTTGGGGAATTTGAATTGGTCTATCCATGGTGGTTTGGTGATGCCCAACCCCGGGTAGTAACTACAGTTGCCGGTGATGATGAGAATACAATCATCGTTCAAAATATGCTAGGAACCGGAACGGACATAGAATTTACTATGGATGATTCCGATCCTGCTAATTTCACGGTTAGTTTTGACAGGCAGGCTGCATGGGTGTCAGGTACGTATGGCGAAGCAAGAATGTTTGGTAGTGGAACATTTGATGCTGAAAATACAATCATTGAGGCCGAAGCTACTCATACAGTAGCAGCCGGTTCGTTTGGAACGAACCCTTTTACAATGACTAAAATTACTGCTGAGTAAAATTTGAGTTAAATATTTTCTCAACATTCGTTGAAAAGGCTATGCTTTAATTAGTATAGCCTTTTTTTATGCACCGAAATAAGCTATTTGCCATGAGGTTAAAAGACCAAACACACCCTGCTGGCCAAAAATGTCTTCTGCTAAAGGTGTGTAATATGTCCCTATAATGAATGGGAAGATGCCATTATGATGGGATGATTGGTTGTATTTTAGGAAGCTTTTAGCAAGTGCCCGGTCCTGCGAAAAAAATTGCATGCCTGGATGTGATATTGGCTAAGAGTACGATACAATACCGAACCCGGTGGTTGTACGGAAGCCTGCCTTTATGTTGTTTGCTAAATGTTTGGTCATTGTTCCCGTAATCTATTGTTTGAACATTTGAAGGAGGTTTCAGCTAAGATCTAGAATGAAAAGTTTATGAAACTAAGTTCGATTAAAAGACTTTTTGGCTTTTATTCATAAAGTAAACTTTTTACACAGCAGGGAGTTTTTGCCTGAATTTTAATCGTTCTCAATTGTTGACGTAAGCCAAAATCCAAAAGAGTAACAGTCCCGTGTAGAAGGACAAGTTCAGGTTAGATTAATATATCTTCATGTTCAGGCGGATATTATTGGCTATGTTGATCGGTGTGGGTAAAATTAAAAGTGCTTTCATGATTGGTAAAGATTTTAATCTCCGTTGACTTTCTGCTGGCTGAAAAAAACATTGAAAGGGTCATAGAACACAGCCTGGGGCACCGCCCCGGATTGCAGAAACGGGTTCTATAAAATCCCGGGGCAATACATAACACCAACGTTCCATACTTTATCGAGGGATGGTGACCAGAAACCAATGAGGGGCGTCTGGACGTTGATTAAGTTCAAAAGTGCTACCATCGGAATTAACTAAGTGCCCCTATTTATTTTTCGTACCGATGGCTTTAGGGGTGTTCTTGTTTACCTGGGGCGTTGCCCCAGGCTGTGATCCGTGACCCCTTTTGGCCAAGCCATCCCTTCGGGGCAGGGTCTGAATGAAATCTATGTCGAAGATCCATGTTCAAATCATATACTCAGAGGAATGAAAACTGTTAATAACAGCATCCACTAAATAATGAGGAACCATTAATTACCCAATAAAATCAACATAGAGCCTTTTTTAACAGTAGGCTTTCAAGAAAAATTATGTCGAAACCTGAATGATAATAGCTGATAGGTAGTCGATTGGAAAGGAAAGCGATTCAGAATTCATCAATAACGCAATCTGCTGGATATGATCTTCTTTATGAATCTGACTATTACAAAAAAATTACAAATTCGCCTCTAAAATCCTGCCGCTTCTCCACAACTCCGTCTGTTGATACACGAGGTTGAAGTACGACTGGCTGCGCTGTACGATGTAGTGGTTGAATGGAAAGTATTCGTTGGGAATGCGATTTCGTTCAAAATAGAAGTTCCGTCGGGGGTCGTTCCTGTCGTATGAGTACGACCACTGCATTCTGTTGAGCGTGCGGTCGACGTACCAGGGCGGGCCGAAGAGAATGTAGATCATGCCCATGTCTGTTTTCCATCCCTCTTTAAAATTTGAAAACTGTTTGTTGGCCTGTTCCACTCTTTCATAGTAAAGATTAATGACCGATCGGGCACGGCTTTGGCTTCCCACATTAGAGAGCCAGAATCGGTCGATCGCTTCTTTCAAAGAATCCGGATCCGAAATACTCATCATCTCCTCGTGATTACCCTCATCCATGATATAAATTAACGGAGCCGCCATTTCGCGGGCAGAAGCCACTGACGGGTAATTCTTCGATTTAACGGCGAAATCCCGCGCCCGGTAAATAGTCTCGCCTTCCTGGTCAACTGTTTCTACTTCAAACCTGTAATTGCCCCTGTCGAGAAGATCGTATTTAAATTCAATGAGGACACTTCCGGGCTGATCAAGCCGGCGAACGTTACTGTCGATCTGTTCTGGATCACGAACATCGATACCCTGGTACTGGATAGATGAGCTTGAATAGTTATTATAGCTGAGGCGACGTGCTGCCGTTGTATCGGCTTCGAATCGCAACAGAGATGCATTCACTGTCAGCGGATCTTCCGTATCGTTGTTCGTTACCTGGAATTCAAGACTAAGGCTATCCAGGCGGGAGGGAACGTCATACGTGGTAATTGGGCTGTACTCTCCGCTATTTTCACCTATAATTTTGCCGGACAGTCGGATTGAGGTTAGATTTGTAACCGGGCTCTCGGGATCAGGAATAAGTGTGTCGGTTTTTCTGACGACCGTTCGCCCGGAGCTGTTATCCGTTACCGAAACTTCAATTTCATAACTTCCGGGTTCAACGTCCAGATCTTTTTCATAGCTGAATACTTCCTGGTTCATATAGCTGTCGGAACTCTCAGTAAAAATATCCAGCTGATCTCTTGACGAGGTAGAAAAATCGCCTTCCTTTTCATTTACCCGAATTTCAATTGTTACCTGTGCAAATGTCTGTCCTTCAATTGTACGATAAACTAAGCTCCCGTATACAATTTCCGAGGTAACGCTAATGTAAGGATTGTCTTGAGCGTCAAGTAGGCCAATCGCAGTCATCCTAACTTCCGGATAACCATCCTGGAACTGATACATGCTCCCTCGCTCAACGTCGGGATTCATTGATCTGGCACAACTCAGGAAGGTAAAACAGAGAGCTGTTACTGCAACGTATTTTAAATAAACATTTTGAGATCTATGCATAGAGTTATTTAACAAATAAAAAATAACGAAAACAAGTCGTAAGGCGTGTATAGCAGAATTAACGAAAAAAAAGTGTATTAAATTCTGAATATTCTCAGGATATAATGTAAATATTACAGTAAAGTTATCGGAGAGCGAATAAGTTGCTAATGTTCAGTAAATATTTTGCATTGTATCTACAATACATTTTTGGTTTTAGATCATAACGATTTATTGTCCCGGCTTATTTTGACCAGGTTAAATACGCATTGCTTTTTGCAGATCCCTGTCTTTATGTTCTCTGCTTTTTACTTAATCAGGGGCAGAACACTTAATTTGTTATACGTAGTCGGGGTGGAGTCAGATTACTATATGTTTTGAAAAGCCTTCCTAAACGATAAGTTGGCAGTTTTAACTATAATTTTCTTTTTTATCTCTATTCGATTATGCTTTGAAACAGAACTGTTATAATTCAGCCGAAATAATCTTACGAACAGAGTATAAATCCTTATATTCGAACAATCTGTCTAATTGAACAATGATATATATTTATGCTTTCAGGTAAACGCAGGACAAAAATTGTATGCACACTGGGCCCGAGTTCTAACACTCTTGAAGATATCGAGAAACTTTACAGGGCGGGAATGAACGTGGTTCGGATTAATTTTTCGCACGGAAGCCACGAAGGTCATAAAAAAACAATCGGCTATGTTCGGGAAATTGCGCAAAAGCACAAGTACTCCATTCCTGTTCTGATGGACTTGCAGGGACCCAAAATCAGGGTGGGCACTATGAAAGATGGTGCGCAGCAGATTAATGAAGGCGATATCGTGGAAATTACAAGTGAAGACGTTGAAGGATCTACATCGCTTATTCCAATAGATTATCCCAATCTGATCGAAGACGCCAGCGAGGGCAACCAGATTCTGATTGATGACGGGCTCCTTGAATTGAAAATAATCAAAAAAGGGGCGTCTGTATTAAAAGCCAAAGTAGTAGTGGGGGGAATGCTAAAATCCCGCAAAGGTGTGAACCTGCCTGATGTAAAAATATCGATGTCATCCCTGACTGAAAAAGATATTGAGGATCTTGAGTTTGGTCTGAATGTGGGCGTTGACTTTGTAGCGATGTCCTTTGTCCGGTCAGCTAAAGACGTTCAGGATGTCATCTCCAGAATTAGAGCTGCCGGTAGCAACGCGTCCATCATTGCAAAGATAGAGAAGCCTGAAGCCGTTGATGTGATTGATGAAATTATTGAAGAAACCGACGGTATTATGGTTGCCAGGGGAGATCTTGGCATTGAAATTCCGAGTGAGAAAGTGCCGATGGTTCAGAAGTTAATCATCGATCGCTGCAGGGCAGCCGGTAAGCCTGTCATTACAGCTACCCAGATGCTGGATTCTATGATTAATAATCCCCGGGCTACCCGGGCTGAGAGTTCTGATGTGGCGAATGCCGTAATGGACGGAACCGACGCCGTGATGCTTTCGGGTGAAACGGCGGCAGGTAAGTATCCCGTGGAGGCGGTTCAGGCGATGGATAAAATTATCCGGTCGGTAGAAGAGAATTCCGATCGCTTATACTATAGCCTTAATTACAGAAAGCCGGAGTGGAAGGAAAAACAGGTTGTTGAGTCGCTGGCTTATTCGTGTGTTACCATTGCTGACAATGTAGAGGCAAAAGCTATCAGTACGCTTACACACTCGGGTAATACAGCGCGCAGAATTGCTAAATTCCGGCCACGTGTGCCAATAGTTGCTTTTACAGAAAGCAAAATCGTCCGGCGGCAGCTAAATCTTGTGTGGGGAGTAGAGTCGGTTCGGCTTGAAGAACTTTTTGATACCGACAGCAGTGTAAAAATGATGGAAGATTACCTCCAGAACAACGGTCTTGTGCAAAAGAACGACCGGGTGATTATTGCTACCGGAATGCCGCTTGCCAAACGTGGCCGCACAAATATGGTGAAGGTGAGTACAATTCAGGAAGACTCGTGACGTTCATCAATCCGTGAATCTAAAGTGGTTTAATTCCCCGACCCTTTGGGTCGGAAAAGGTAATAAGTCCCCCTTTGAAGGGGGAAGCGAACGGAGTGAGCAGGGGGATGACTATCTGAGTTTTAAATTCAACCATGTATTGATTCTGAAGCACAAATGATCATCCCCCATTGCCCCCTTCAAAGGGGGACACTCACCTAAAAGCTCATACTTTTATTAAAAAATTATGAATTTCAAATTGATACCTCGTGGGCTCTGCCCCGAGTTAGTTCATCCCGTGAAACGAACTTTTCAAATAGCGTTAATTGCTATCATCGTAGCTGGCTGTGGAACTCCTCTTGAGCAGCCCTGGAAAAACTTTAACGCATATTTCAATACATACTATAACACGAAACAGCACTATGAGGATGGCCTCGATCAAAACCTTAGGCAGACACCTGAAGTGAACCCCGAGGTACCGCTCCAGGTATTTCTTCCCCCTGCAAACGCCGGGCAAGAAGATTTTAATAAGGCAGTTGAAACGGGGGCTACCATCCTGAGAGACCATCCCGATTCGAAATATGTGGAACCGACAATCTCAATTATAGGTAAATCGTATTTCTACAATCGCGAAAACTTTGCCGCCCTGGAAAAGTTTCAGGAAATGCAGACAGTTTCAAGCGGACGTGAAGAACAGGAAGCAGTTTTTTGGCAGGGACGGGTGTACAATCAAATGAAAAGTATTACCGAGGGAATTACGTTCTTAGAGCAGCAAATGAGTGTGATTGAAGATTGGGACCCCGATGTTCTTTCACGTGTTCGGATTCTTCTTGCTCAACTGTACGTAGAAGATAGTAACTGGGGGCGTGCGGCTGAATTATTACAGGAGAATATACCGGGCCTCGAAGAGAAAGAGATTTTGGCACGTGCTTATTTTCTACAGGGCCAGGTTCTGGAAAGACTGGAAGAGTTTGAGGACGCCCGCATTGCGTACAATAGCGTTCCCTCTTCTATCCAAAATTACGATCTTCTGTTTAACGCAAACAGAAAAGAGGCGGAAGTCTTACGTAAGCTGGGTGAGTACGATTTGGCGTTTGAACTTTACCGGCGAATGGAGAGAAATGACAAGAATATTGATGTCAGAACAGAGCTTCAGTACGAGCTCGCGAGAACAGTACAGCTTCGGGGAGAAGCCATGCGCGCGCTCGATATGTATGAGAGTATCCTCAGAAATGAAATAATTACACCCACACCTCTTACAAGGGCAAAAATTTATAACGGCCAGGCTGAGATTTATAGGTTCGATTTGGATGATTTTAAAATGGCAGCTGCTTACTACGACTCCGCTTCCCAGGAACGTGTTGCCGAAAACCGGCTCCCGGAATCGTTTAATGCATCCGAACTTGCAGACTCTTTTGGTGAATACGCGCGTGTATCAGGAGAGATTTCAAGGCTGGATAGCCTGCTTTACCTTGGCAAGCTTGAACCGGCTGCGTTTGATTCTGTAATTGCGGAAATACGGCTTCAGCGGCAAAAAGAACTGGAACAGGAACTTCTCCAAATGCAGCGCCAGCAAAACCAAATCGTTAATGTGGAACAGGAGACAGAGACGGCCTCGGCATCTGCTGAAGCGTCGGAATATGGATTTTTAAATATTCGGAACCAGGTGCGTCTTGCGGATGCCAGCATTCAGTTTCAGGCCATTTGGGGTGATCGCCCGCTGGCTGACAATTGGCGAAGGGGCGCTGATGTAATGGGGTCGGGAATCAGCCGGTTGGAAAATAGTGAAGATGGTAACACTGTGATACGCGATACGGATGTGATTGAGCGCTCGTCGGGTATTCGGGTGTCTCTTGATTTGAGCGAAATTCCCACCACACCGGCTGCCCAGGATAGTATGGTAAAGCGAATGGAGAGCCGATATTACCTGCTTGCGAATGTATTTTTCCTGTCGCTTGATATGCCCGACAGTGCAAAGGTATACTACGAGCGAATTGCATCAAATGATCTGAGCCCTGAATATATTCCCGGATCACTTTACTCTCTCTCAGAGATTGAACTCCTGGAGGGCAATACAGACGGTGCGAGGGAGTGGGGCAGAAGACTTATAAATGAGTATCCGAATACGGAATTTGCTCAACGGATTTCTTCACGGCTTGATATTGAACTTACTTCCAAATCACAGGGAGATGAGCGGTTTGTTGAAGATATTTACGTAAATCTGCAGAAGTCGGGAAGTGAGGATCCGGCCGAAAAAGCTAAAGAATTGCAGCAGCTTGCCCAAAGTGGTTCGTTCGACAGGCAAAAACCTATTTTATTATACGAGGCGGCGCGGGAGTACATAAAGGCTGCCCGGCAGGCGCAAGAAGATTCCACAGAACTGGTTCAAAACTGGTTCGAACAGAATGAGAGCTGGTCAGATCGGCAGCAAGAATTTGAAGAACTTAAAGACTCCGCCGCTACAGTACTCGCCGATACAACACTTGCTGAATCAGATCGTGAGTATTGGCAGCAAATTGCGGATTCAACTCTTTCCGAACCCGACTTTCGATCTATATTTCCATTTGAAGGTACATACTGGGACAGCACCCGGTCGGTACTAAACACAATTGAAAACAGGTACGCATCAAGCAGCTTAATGCCACGCGTTCAGGTTCTTCAGCAAACATTGGCTCCGCCCGAAATAAATGTTCCTGAGAATAATGTCTCTCCCGATTCGTCTGCGGCTGAGACGGCTCCGTCAGATACAACTACGTCGGCCGAAAGTTCTATGCAATGCGCCGACCTTTATCCCGACCTCGCCGTTCGCGGGGGAATCGATCAGTTTCAGGAGTCCATAGAATACCCAAGCTGGGCAACGCGTACAACAATGCAGGGCGAGCTCGTATACAGTCTAAGTATTACACCGGAGGGCGATGTGGCTGATTATGAACAGGTAAGCCGAAATGACCAGTCAGGGATTCCACAGGTGTTTGAACGGGCAATTGAAGAGGATCTGCTATTTGAGCCCACAGGGCATGACGGCATTATCGAGTGTAACTACACCTTTCGCTACCAGACGCGTTAAAACTTTCCGGGTCTATGTTGATCGGTGTGGGTAATTCATTCTTATTATCTAATCACAAGAGAATAGAGCCA